>JANXVN010000158.1 GCA_025351645.1 Ferruginibacter sp. | reverse complement strand
AGATAAATACCTGCAGGGAAGTATTCCGGAACAATCACGTGCAGGCAAGGCCCACGGCGCATTACAGGCAAGCGCTATTACGCCGCAAGTGTTAGCTCAAATAACTTCCTTAAACGATTTGGCAAAAAAAAGGGGGCAATCCCTTGCCCAAATGTCGCTTGCATGGTTGTTGAAAGATAATAGGGTAACTACTGTGTTAATAGGCGTAAGCAGTGCGGCCCAGTTACACAATAACTTGGCTACGCTTAATAATTTATCTTTTCAAAAACAAGAATTAGATACGATTGAAAATATTTTAATGCCGTAATAATCAGGCTGTGTGCTATAGGCTGCTCCGTAATTTTTTAGTATCAATTCAAATAATACACTGATATGGAAATCTATTTAGAGAATTTTTTATAAACGGCAACTAGAATATTGCAAAATGCTTGATTTTTGCCATAATTGATATGAGCATGAATTAAAATTTAATTTTTCTGTATGAAATATATTGTTAGTTTTGCAACAGTTTAATACGCAACTATTGATATATGGACTGTAAAGAAATGCCAGACACGCTCGGTTTCATGATTGTTCATACAGGGAAATTATTATTAAAAACAATTAATGGAGCATTTTCCGGCATCACAAAAGATATAACTTTTGAGCAGCTCGGGGTATTGTATTATTTATCCCGCAGTACATCTAAAGAAATGATTCAACAGGATATTGCTACCATAATGGATAAGACTAAATCTGCCATTTTAAGGTCGATTGATATTTTGGAGGAAAAAGGTTTTGTAAAAAGGTTACCGGTAGCAGGCGACAGAAGAAAAAATGTAATAGGGCTAACCAGCAGTGGAAAGTCTATTATTGACATGATGCATAGCAAATTTTTAGGCCAGGACGGAATTTTAAAGGAAGGAATTAATGAAAAAGATGTAGAAACCTGTATGAATGTATTAGGAAGGATTCAAGAAAAATGCAAATAAATTAAATTATTATTTGTGTTTATCTTATTTTGTATGGCTATTATCCAATTTATTTCACAACAATACCCTTTTTTGTAAAATCGAGCTTAAGAAAAATCTTTAAAACATCGCAATGACTAATAAAACCTTACTTGAGAAAGTAGCAGCATTTAAGACTGCTGAAAATTTAAAATCAGCCGACATTTATCCTTTTTTTAGGCCGTTGGAAAGTGACCAAGACACAGAAGTAATCATTGCCGGTAAACGTGTATTAATGTTTGGTTCTAATAGCTACCTTGGCTTAACCAACCATCCGGATGTTAAAGAAGCGGGTAAAAAAGCCATTGATAAATACGGCAGCGGTTGCGCAGGGTCAAGGTTTTTAAACGGCACGCTCGATTTGCACCTCGAATTAGAAGAAGCACTAGCCCAGTTTGTTGGCAAAGAAGCCGCCTTGGTTTTTAGCACTGGCTACCAGGTAAACGTAGGCGTACTCTCTGCTTTAGGCGGCAGGACGGATTATATATTTTCTGATGAATTGAACCATGCATGTATTATTGATGGCGCCCGTTTATCTTTTTCCAAATTATATAAATACGGCCACTCTGATATGGCCCACCTGGAAAAATTATTAAGTAACGTGCCGTATGAAGCATTTAAAATAATTGCTACCGATGGTGTTTTTAGCATGGAAGGCGATATATCTAAACTAGATGAAATTACTACGCTGGCTAAAAAATACAATGCAGCCGTTTTTGTAGATGATGCGCATTCTTTAGGCGTGCTTGGGCCAGCTGGCCAGGGTACCGCTGCTCATTTTAATATTACGCATAAGGCCGATCTTATCATGGGTACGTTCAGCAAATCTTTAGCGTCTATTGGCGGTTTTATTGCAGCCGATAAAATTATAATTGAATACCTTAAGCACCACGCTCGCTCATTAATATTTAGTGCCAGCATAACGCCCGCGGCAACTGCAAGCGCATTGGCAGCATTAACCGTTTTAAAAAGCGAACCGCAAAGGATAGAAAAATTGTGGGCCAATACTAATTATGCATTGGAAGCATTCAAAAAAGCTGGTTTTGATATCGGATTATCTGAATCTCCCATCATCCCTATTTTTGTTAGGGATAATGAAAAGACGTTCCTGATGGCGAAAATGCTGATGGATGAAGGGATTTTTGTAAATCCGGTGGTATCACCCGCTGTAAGCAGCGACTCTTCAATGATCCGTTTCTCTCTTATGGCTACCCATTCTTTTAAACAAATAGATTATGCGGTAGAAAAAATTAAAAAAGTTTCTTATCAACTTAAAGTGCCATTGTTAAAAACCAAAAGGGCATGATCAACATAAAAAAAGTTGAAACCGCTAAGGAGTTGGCAGCGTTTGTAGATTTTCCGCATACGCTTTACGAAGGAGATAAAAATTATGTGCCGGAACTGCACATAGCGCAAAGGGACTTACTTACCCCTGGCAAGCACCCCTTTCATAACCACTCCAGCATGCAACTTTTTTTAGCTTATGATGGAACCAAAATAAAAGGGCGCATTGCGGCTATTTTAAATAATAACCACAATAAATTTAAAAATGTAAAAGATGGCTTTTTTGGCTTTTACGATTTATACAATGATGCCGAGGTATCTAAGAAATTATTAGACGAAGCAATAAAGTGGTTGATAGATAAAGGGACTGATAAAATTGTTGGCCCTGTAAACCCATCTACAAACGAAGCTGCTGGCTTATTAATAGAAGGTTTTGATTTGCCTGCAGTAGCAATGATGACCTACAACAAACCTTATTACCTGGATTTGTTGATGCAATATGGCTTTGTAAAAAGTTTTGATCTTTTAGCATATGACCTTCCTACAATCGTCGTAGATAAAAAATCTATCCAATTAAAAGAATTGCTGCTCAAGCGGTTTGCAGATAGGCACATTACCATCCGGAACATCAACCTTAAAGATTTTGACAATGAGGTAAAAAAAGTAATGAAAGTATATAACTTAGCCTGGGAAGATAATACAGGCTTTGTACCAATGACAGACGATGAATTCAGGTACCTGGCAAAAGACCTGAAACTGATTTTAGATAAAGATTTTGTATTGATAGCAGAACACGAAGGCGAAGTAATTGGTTTTGCATTGGCTATACCAGATGTTAACCAAACGTTGATAAAAATAAAAAGGGGGCGCCTATTGCCCACTGGAATTTTTAAGCTTTTATTAGGTAAAAAGAAAATAAATTACGTACGTGTAATTGCCTTAGGTGTAAATAAAGAATATAGAAGAGCAGGCATAGAAGCCTTTTTTTATGCGGAAATAATACAAAAAGCAATTGATAAAAAATTGAAAGGTGGCGAAGCATCGTGGATATTAGAAAATAACGAAATGATGAATAAGGGCTTGTTGAAGATGAATGCCAAGGTGTACAAGCGGTATAGGATTTTAGAAAAAGCAATATGACGGAAAGCGTATTAATAACAGGGGCAAGCGGTTTTTTAGGGTATCATTTAATATTGGCAGCAATTGAAAATAAATTGGATGTATATGCAGCCGTTAGAAAAAATAGCCAGGTAAGCCATTTAAAAGATTTGCCAGTTAAATATGTTTATTTGAATTATGAAGATATTAATGGACTAAGCAAACTACTTGAACAAAATAAAATTAATTACATACTGCATGCAGCTGGCGTTACAAAAGCAGTTAAGCAAGAAGAGTATAATACTATAAATGCTACCTACTCAGTAAACCTGGCAAAGGCAGCAAAAATGCAGGTCGCTTTTTTTAAAAAGATGGTGTTTATTAGCAGTTTAGCAGCTGTAGGCCCAGCTTTAAATGATATTATTATAATTAAAGAAGCAACTGAGCCAAAACCAGTAACAGCTTACGGACGAAGCAAGCTTCTTGCAGAAAAAGAAATATCTGCCATAGGCATACCCCTTACCATACTGCGCCCAACAGCAATTTATGGCCCAAGGGATAAAGATATTTTTATAATGCTTAAAACGATTAACCAGGGGTTAGACCCTTACATAGGAAAATTTTTACAGCAATTAAGTTTTGTACACGCAAAAGATGTAGCAGATGTAGCGGTACAAGCTTTATTTATAGAAAAAATAGGTACTTATAATATTGCAGATGGCAATAATTATAGCAGGTACCAATTTGCAGACATTGCTAAAAAAATATTACACAAAAAAGCCTTCCGGTTGCATATACCGATGCCGCTTGTAAAAGTGCTGGCTTATTATTTAGAAACAACTAACGGCTGGATGAATAAGCCGGCTGTAATAAATAGAGAAAAATTGCAGGAACTTACTGCCAGGAATTGGAACTGCGATATTAGCAAGGCAAAAAAGGAATTAAATTTTAACCCGCTTTTTAATTTGGAAGAGGGATTAAAAGACAGCATAAAGTGGTATAAGCAAAACAAATTGCTATAAGTATAAAACGTAAAAAGCAACTTATTTATTTATATTTTAATAATAGTATATGAAACAAGATGTAATACCCGCCACAGGAAAATTGGGAATACTGATTCCTGGCTTGGGCGCTGTTGCTACTACTTTTATAGCTGGTGTTGAAGCTGTAAAAAAAGGCATAGCTAAGCCAATTGGTTCTTTAACACAAATGGGGAATATCCGTTTGGGCAAAAGAACAGAAGACCGCTATCCAAGGATCAACGAATTTGTTCCTTTGGCAAATTTAAACGACATCGCTTTTGGCGGTTGGGATCTTTATGAAGACAATGTGTACGAAGCTGCGGTGAATGCCAAAGTGCTCGATTTGCCTTTACTGCAATCTATTAAAGCAGAGTTGGAAGCCATCAAACCAATGAAGGCTGTTTTTGACAAGTCGTATGTTAGCAACCTGGATGGCGTAAACGTTAAGACAGGAACTACCAAATACGATCTGGCCATGCAAGTAATTGAAGACATCGAAAATTTTAAGATACAAAATGGCTGTAACCGTGTAGTAATGGTTTGGTGCGGAAGTACAGAAAAATACATCCAGGAAACTGAGATACATTCTACCATTGAAAAATTTGAAGAAGCCCTTAGGAATAACGAAAGCCTTATTGCACCAAGCATGATTTATGCTTACGCGGCAATTAAAACGGGCGTGCCCTTTGCAAATGGCGCCCCAAATTTAACTTGCGACATACCTGCCTTGCTTGAACTTGCTAAACTAACACAAACCCCAATTGGCGGTAAAGATTTTAAGACTGGCCAAACATTAATGAAAACAATTTTAGCCCCTGGCTTGCATGCAAGGGCTTTAGGCGTTAGAGGTTGGTTTTCAACAAACATTTTAGGCAACAGGGATGGATATGTATTAGACCATCCGGATAATTTTCGCACTAAAGAAGTTTCTAAGTTAAGTGTGCTTGATGAAATTTTTCGGCCGGAACTTAACCCTGAACTATATGGCGAATTATACCATAAAGTAAGGATCAACTATTATCCGCCTGCAGGCGATAATAAAGAAAGCTGGGATAATATCGATATTTTTGGCTGGTTAGGCTACAGCATGCAGATAAAGATAAATTTTCTTTGCAGGGATTCTATTTTAGCCGCCCCAATTGTACTTGATTTGGCTTTGTTTATGGATTTAGCAAAGCGGTCGCAAATGAGTGGCATACAAGAGTGGTTATCTTTCTACTTTAAATCGCCACAAACCTTGCCAGGGCTTAAACCAGAGCACGACATATTTAAGCAATTAATTAAAATGCAGAACACTTTGCGCCATATTATGGGCGAAGATTTAATAACACATCTTGGTTTGGATTATTACCAGGAGTTTGTTGACGCACTATAAATGAAGCTGCATAAAACAATAGCATCGGTACTGGGTATAGGTTATGTAGGTAAAGGAGGCGGTACGCTGGCTGCTTTGTTTTATTGTATGATATGGTTAGTATTACCTGTCGGGTTTTCAAGTACAATCTGGCAGGTAATAATAACTCTTTTAATAATTGCTATAGGTATTTGGAGTAGCAATATTGTAGATGAAGCCTGGGGAAAAGATAGCAGCAAAGTTGTAATAGATGAAGTGGCCGGCATGGCCATTACTTTATTATACGCACCACAAAATATTTGGTATGCGATGGCAGGGTTAATAGCGTTTAGGTTTTTTGATATATTGAAGCCCCTAGGAATTAAAAATTTAGAAAAGTGGCCAAAAGGCTGGGGCGTAATGGCAGATGATATTTTAGCAGGCATTTATGCTTTAATAGTAATTCAATTATTGCTTTGGTTTAAATTGTTTTGATATGAAGACCTTTTTAAAAGCGAATACCGCTTCATTATCAGCCAGTTTTTGCGATTATATGCTCACTATACTGCTAGTCCGTTTTTTTTGGGTAGATAAATTGCCCGCAGCCATTGCAGGAACCATATTTGGAGGCCTCGTTAATTTTTTGATAGGCAGGTTTTGGGCATTTAATACAACAACTGTTGCTATTAGCTTGCAAAGCAAAAGGTATTTACTTGTGTGGATAGGCAACTTAATATTAAACTCATCAGGCTTTTATTTGATGAGTAGCATTTTTAAAGTGCAGTATATAATTGCAAAAACTACAACTTCATTGTTCGTATCCTTTGTATTTAATTATCCCTTGCAAAGGTGGTATGTTTTTAAAATTAATTAAAATGAAAACTGGTTTAATAAGATTCGCTCTTTTATTTAAAATATTTTGTTGTACACTATCATTAAATGCTCAAACAATAGTAAAAGGTTTTGTGCGGGATGAAGTTACCCAGCAGCCAATGCCCTTTGTAAGCATTTACTTTCAAGGCGGCAAAGGAGTTACCAGCAACGATGATGGAAGCTACTCTATTATAACTAATAACTCTAAGTCTAATACCCTTATTTTTTCTTACGCAGGATACAAAAAAATAACTAAAAAAATTACTCCTTCGCAAGAACAGACCCTTAACATTACGCTCGAAATTGTAAATTCAATGAGCGATGTGGTAATTAAAACTAAACGGGGCAAATACAGCAATAAAAATAATCCCGCAGTAGAATTAATTGACCTTGTAATTGCCAATAAGAAGAAGAACCAGATTACTGCATACGATTACGTGCAATACCAACAGTATGAAAAATTAGAACTTTCCATCAGCAACAGACCCGATAAAATTGCAAAGAACAGGTTATTTAAGAATTATAAGTTTATTCTTGAAAATGTTGATACAACTTCCCTTGAAGGCAAAGCACTAATACCAATTTATCTGGAAGAAAAGCTTTCGCAGGATTACTACAGAAAAAGCCCTTTAAATAATAAATCTTACATACTTGGTGAAAAGAAAGTGAATTACGGAGAATTTTTAGACGACAATGGCATAACCGCTTATTTAAAAAGATTGTATGCCGACATCAATATTTACGAAAATAATATCAACATACTTACTACCCAGTTTTTAAGCCCTATCGCAGACATGGCGCCAACTTTTTATCGCTTTTACATTACCGATACAGTAGCAGAAGATGGCATAAAACTTATCAAGCTAAACTTTATGCCCCGCAACACTTCAGATCTTTTATTTAAGGGCATCATGTATATAACGCTTGATGGCAACTACGGCATCCAAAAAATAAATTTATCAGTCAGCAAAAAAGCCAATCTTAACTGGGCAAGGGATTTAAAGATTGCGCAAAGTTTTGAAAAATCGCCGATAGATGGAAGGTACCATGTTATAAAAAGCAGCATGAAGGCAGAATTTGCTTTACGGTCAAATGCGCCTGGTGGAGTTTTGGGGGAAAGGACCGTATCTTTTAAAAACTTTGTAGCTAACCAGCCGGGCCCAGATAGCGTATATACTGGTAAAGAGGAAGTGATGCAATTAGCCACCGGAAGTACAAATGATAGTTTTTGGATAGCCAACCGGCACCAGCAGCTTAGCAATGTAGAGGCGAAAGTGTATTCCAATATCGATAGCCTTAAAAACATGAAATCGTTTAAGACAACCATGGAAATTGCCACCGTAGTTTTTTCAGGCTACAAAAGATGGGGCAGCTTTGAGCTCGGCAATACCAACACTTTTTATAGCTTTAACTCAGTAGAGGGCTTTAGGGTAAAAGTAGGGGGCCGTACCACACCGCAATTCAGTAACCATTTTTATTTGGAGGGCTATGGTGGTTATGGCTTTAAAGATAAACAGTATAAATATCTAATTGCCGGGGCATATTCTTTTAATGGAAAATCAATTTATACTTATCCCTTAAGCTATATAAAATTTGCCCGCCAGTATGAAACCAGGATACCCGGGCAAGAATTGCTGTTTGTTTCAGAAGATAATTTCTTTTTATCTTTTAAAAGAGGAAAAAACGATAAGTGGGTATACGACGATACTTATAAAGTAGATTATGTAAATGAATTTGGTAAAAATTTCAGGTTAAGGCTTGGCTATAAATATTTAAAGCAAACCCCTGCAGGGGCAATTGTGTACGAAAAAACAGCACCTGGTGGTGTTACAAATGTAATACCTAACATTGTAACATCAACCATTACTTCGGAATTAAGGTGGGCCCCGCACGAACAGTTTTACCAAGGCAAAAATTTTCGTACGCCAATCATCAATAAATACCCAATTTTTACACTACGGTACCAGCAAGGCATAAAAGGGTTTATAAAAGGGCAATACAATTATCAGCAAATAACCCTTGCCATCGCAAAAAGATTTTATCTATCTCAGTTAGGCTATGCTGATGCAACCGGAGAAGCTGGCAACATTTTTGGACAAGTACCTTTTCCATTGTTAGATATCCATAGGGCTAACCAGAGTTACGCTTACCAGCTAAATTCTTATAACCTTATGAACTTTTTAGAATTTGTGAGCGATCATTATGTAGCATTAAATACCGATTTCTATTTTAATGGTTTCTTTTTTAACAAAATACCCTTATTGAAAAAATTAAAGTTGAGGGAAGTGGGTAGTTTTAAAATATTGTACGGAGCATTAAGAGATGAAAATAATCCAGATAAAAATTCATCCGTATTCAATTTTCCTAAAGAAATAAATAGTACTGGCGTAACACAGCAAACTACTTATTCACTCAGCAAAACACCGTATATTGAAGCAAGCGTAGGCATAGCTAATATTTTTAAATTAATACGGGTAGATATCGTAAAAAGGTTCACTTACCTCGATCATCCAAATATTTCTACCTGGGGTATAAGGACGAGGGTACGGGCTGATTTTTAAACTTATAAAAATGTATCCATGATGGCAGAGGAAGTTTCAGTTAGAGATAAATTGCAAGGCTATATTTACGTAATTATTAACCCTTTGGTAAAGGGATTGATAAAAATTGGATTTACGCCAAACCTGGTAACCGTTACCGGACTGGTACTAAATATAGGCGTGGCCATTATTTTTATCAAAGGCGCCGAACAAGGCAATCGGGGCGATTTATCATACGTAGGCTGGGCAGGTGCCTTAATATTATTTGCCGGTTTGTTTGATATGCTAGATGGCCAAGTGGCAAGGCTTGGCAATATGAGCTCTACCTTTGGTGCATTGTTCGATTCTGTTTTGGATAGGTACAGCGAATTAATTATGTTTTTAGGCATTTGCTATTACCTGGTTGCCCATCATTATTTTTTTAGTTCGTTAGCAGCTTTTATCGCTTTAATTGGCTCTATGATGGTGAGTTACACAAGGGCAAGGAGCGAGGGGCTAGGCATACCAAACAAAGGCGGCCTAATGCAAAGGCCAGAAAGGGTAATCTTAATAGCAGTAGCAGCGTTGGCTTGTGGCATAACCAGCCATTTTATAGGCGGCAATTATAAATACTATGTGCCAGGTATTTCTTTTCATATTTTTGAAACCATGACTGTTTTTACCCTACCTATATTAGTAATGGCGGTGCTTACAAATATAACAGCAATAAAAAGGCTTATGGATGCAAAAAAAGCATTAGATGCCTTGAACAATTAGTAATTCGTTAATGAAAAAAAATATTTTTTTTATAATAGCAATACTGGGTATTTCTGCTTTATTTAACTTTGCAGAAGCGCAAAATGCTACTTTTCCGGTACCTGCAGGCAATATAAAGCAATTGTTTTTTTTGCAGCGCACCCCTAATACAAATACAATTATTTGCGAGCTTAATTATAAAGATGGAGTAGTTGATAAAGATGACCCGGTTAATGTTTTTTGGTTAAGGTACGAGGATAAGGGGCAAAAGGAAGATTTAAGTTACATACAAAGAAAGTTTGCTTATGGCATTAATTGTAAAGAGATAAGTGCAAACAAATACGAACTTAATTTTGTATCGTATAAAAAATATAAAATGTACCTTATGCAGGCTGCAGATAAACAATTTCACGTTTATACGGCTATCAATAGCAAACTGGTAATACTTACTAAAATTTATATTCATATTAAACAGGGGGGCTCGTTTTGGTCGCCCAATATTGAATATGTAGAGTTGACAGGCTTTGACCCTACTACCAACTTACTGGTAAAACAACGGCTTAAAATTTGATTTAATTGCAGAAAATAACAATAATGAAAAAAAATTATATTTCAAATTCAGAAGAATCGATAAGGATGTTTAAGAATGGCTTTATGGAAAGCCTCTCTAAAGTACATTTTGCTGTGCCGCTATTTATTTTTTTACCGGCAATTGCTATATTTATTTACAAGGCTATTGCTGGTGGTATCAGCCTTCTAAATTTCGGTTTATATTTTGCCATTGGCATTGCCGTTTGGACGGCAACTGAATATCTTATGCATCGTTTTATTTTTCATTTTCACCCCACAACCGATTGGGGAAAAAAGTTGTCGTTTATCATGCATGGCGTGCACCACGATTACCCGCGAGATAAAATGCGCCTGGTATTGCCACCATCAGTGAGCTTGCCATTATCTACAGGATTTTACTTTTTATTTGCTTCTTTTTTAAAAGCACCGTTGCTGTATGCATTTTTTCCGGCATTTTTAATAGGCTATTTAATTTATGATATGCTTCATTATGCCATGCACCACTATAATTTTAAAAGTGGGCTAATGAAAAAGGTAAAGCAACACCACATGCTGCACCACTATCAAAACCCCGAAAAAGGCTATGGAGTCAGCACTTCTTTATGGGATATTATTTTAAGGTCGGGTTTTGAAGAAAAGCAACCAAAAACAGTTAATGAGATATTACAGCCCCAAGACTAATTTTTACTCCCTGCAAAATACGGCGGCTATATTTGGAATTGTTGTATTGTATTTTATGCTTTCTTTTGTACTGGTTGGCTTTAAAACAGATCAATTAGTATTGGCAGGCATATTTTGCCTTGCCTATTTTAGTACTATCACCAGCAGAAAATTTATAATCGGCTTTTCTATCTTTATCGTGTATTGGATTTTGTTCGATTACATGAAAGCCTTCCCCAACTATACCTTTAATGCCGTCCACATTATGCAGCTGCACAATGCGGAAGAAGCTATTTTTGGCATCCATCAAAATGGCGCTACAATAACCCCCAACGAGTTTTGGCTAACCCATACCAGCACTTTTCTAGATGTGCTGGCTGGTATATTTTATTTGTGCTGGATACCCGTACCGCTAGCCTTTGCGGCTTACCTTTTCTTTACTGATAAAAAAATATTCCTGCAATTTTCGCTAACGTTTGTGCTGGTAAATATGATAGGCTTTATTATTTATTATGTTTATCCGGCAGCGCCGCCATGGTACGTGCAAAAATATGGCGCTGTTTTTATTGCCCACACACCTGGCAACAGCGCTGGCTTACAAAGGTTTGATGATTTTTTTAATGCAGGCATTTTTAAAAGTATTTACGCCAAAGGGTCCAATGTTTTCGCAGCCATGCCTTCCTTGCATTCATCGTACCCCCTAATTGTATTTTACTATGGGCTTAAGAAAAAAATGGGCTGGTTCAATATCATATTTGCCATCGTTATGGTGGGCATTTGGTTTGCCGCAATTTATACAAGCCATCATTATGTGTTAGATGTGTTAGCCGGCATAACCTGCGCTGCCACTGGTATTATATTCTTTCAAAAAGTTTTATTGCCTGCTGCGCCGGTTAAAAAATTCCTCAAATTTTATCTTGCTAAAATATAGTGCAGCCCTTGTAATTATTTTTTCGTCCGCTATATTGTTTTCTTTTTTGTCCCGGCCATATACATAGCCATGTTGTTCTTCATAGGCCCGTCCGAATGGCAGCCGTGCGTACGTCGTACTCTTTACTCCGTTTTTTCAGGGATTTTTTTATGCACTACGGAGCTTATTAGTGTAGCAGCTTTCTTCAATTGCTTAAAATGCCTTCCATAAAAACAATAAAGCCAGCCCCTATTAAATAGGACTGGCCTTCTGCAAATTAAGTTGTAAATATTTACTCCAGCATCTTCCTGATCTCTGCTGTTAATTCGCCTTTTGTAATAGGTATGCCCATTATTTTATTGTAGCCTTTGGCATCTACAAAGTAAACATCCCTTATAATTTTTATCAATTGCCCGTTATTAATTTCGGGTATCAAAACCTGGTCGAAGTTTTTAATGATATCACCTAAATTTTTAGGGAAGGGGCGTATATAACGCAAGTGCGCATGAGACACTGCGACACCCTGGGCCTGCAATTCTTTACAAGCACTTTTTATGGCGCCATAAGTACTTCCCCAGCCTAAAACCAATACTTTTCCTGTTGCTTCGCCACTATCCAATTTTTGGTCGGGGATGTGGTTGGCAATTAAATCAACCTTGGCCTGCCTGGTTTTTACCATGTGCTGGTGGTTCTCAGGGTCGTAACTTATGTTGCCGGTAATGTCTTGTTTTTCTAAGCC
>JANXVN010000070.1 GCA_025351645.1 Ferruginibacter sp. | reverse complement strand
GCGTAGCCAAACTAGATACAAATATTTTTAGAAGAAGTTGATCTGAAGCAATTGTGGGGTGCAAAAATTTATAAACCCCACACAGATACAATTTTAACCAACTCCATATTTAATAGAACGCGACTGAATTCTTATAATTTAGCCCACATTGCAGCTAATCCGAAAATAACTCAGGCGTAATCCGGCTTTCTGTTTTTTTGACTTCCGGCGGGGGCTACAGATTTTTTTCGGGTGAATGGTTTTGGCTTGTATTGTAGGGCTGTATAAATCTTGCGTACCGGTTCTGTCGGTTCACTACATTGGCGGATTACGATTTGTTGTTCATACTCATTGTCCATTGTTGTGGTTACAATTTTCTGTGTGTTCATTATCCGCACGATGTCGCTCCATTCGTTGTTGATACCTTTTTGTTTAAGTTGATGGCGGATGGTATTCACCATCCAATAAGCCAGCAGTCCGAAATTGTTTTGTTGATATTGCTGTCAATTGATTTGCCGCCGTCTAAAATTTGTATGTCTAATGCAGTTCCTGTTGATTCTATTTTATCACTAATCATTTGCAATCTGTTTAAACTCAATTTGCCGTTTTGGCTTTTTAATTAATCTAAATAATCACCTTTCTTTTGCATAACAAATAGATGGTTAGAAACAGAATCATTTTTTATAGATACAAGCTCAAAGGATTTTGGGTCATTAAAACTTGTCAAAACGGAATCTTTAATAAATTTTTCTGTTTTCCCTTTTAATGATAATTCATTACTACCACAGCCAATAAATAAAAGGGCTGCAAATGCAAATGGGAAAATGTGTCTTAATTTTATAAACAGTTTTGATTTTAATGATGAATGTTGATTATGGAAACGTCGCAAGGTGACGCACAACGTTACCATTAATGTATGTAGGCAAACGAAATTGACGTGTAAGAATAACCGTTTTGGATGTAGTATTATACAGCAAGATAGTAGCCCCATTGCCTCTATCATACGCTTCACGGTTTTGTACCTGCCAGCTTCCATCCGGTTGCAGGTACTCGTAGGTTATTTTGCGTAATGTGTACCAATTATCAGACAAGATTTCTGTAGATAAAATTTTTACTTTACTGTTCTGCATGCGGTACATCTTCAAGGTTATAATAAACTTTTAGCCCTCTTTCTGTAGCTATCCTTACATCTTCATCAGCTCCTTTCGATGGGCCACCAATGCGTAAAACTGCATCGCATTTTAATAGTAGCCGGTGAGCAACCGGGTATAATATTTCTTCATAAGCGGCATCGCCTGGCTTTGTTGAGCCTGCCAGATGCAGCAATGGCAAAGCAACCCATTCACCTATCATGGGAATATGCCCAAGGCGAAATAACGGAAGTGCCGTAGCCTCTAATGCTGCTAAGTTGTTTTGCATTAATTGTTGGTTATCGTTTGTGCCACTGCGGTACGGCCCTGCAATAAGTATCAGCATAATTTTTTATTTACGTAAAGGACGTACATACTTACTGATAAAAAATTAAGGTAGCTTAAGAAATTATTTATTTGGTTTTATTTTTTCGGATAGCGCTTAAAAATTCTGGCGTAATGCCTAAGTAGGAGGCTATTTTTTTTTGAGTAACTTGTTTTACAATTTGAGGATATTTGATAACGAAATTATTATACCTTTCTTCTGCTGAAAGCGATAGGTTTTGCATACCCCTTAACTGCTCACGGATATAGGCGTTCTGCATAATTATCCTAAAGAATTTTTCAAACTTTGGCACTTTGCTATAAAGCTTATCAAGGTCATTTTTTTGTAGATGGAAAACGCTGCTGTTTTCAACTGCTTCAATAAATAACATGGCTGGTTGCTGGTTGATAAAACAAAACATATCTGTGATCCACCAATCTGCAACGGCAAACATAATGGTGGCTTCCCTGCCTTCCTTATCGGGAGCGTAAGCCCTAAGCAACCCACTATTTATATAACTGATATTTTTGCACAAATGCCCTTCTCTTAAAACAAATCCTTTTTTAGGCACATCTTCCTGCTTTAACAAAGAAATAAAATAAGTTATTTCCTCTTCGTCAAGCAAAATATGTTTGGCAATATTTTATAAAATAAGTTCGTGCATCTTTAAAACATCCTGTAAATATCAATCACTTAAATAGTGGGTTAAAGTGGCAATGAAGTATTATAATTTTGGCAGCGAGTATCCATTATGGTATTCCTTCATTAAATATTGTTTGTTGATTGCATCATCGGTAAAAGCACCTTTGGCTTTATCCCATAATAATTTTTGCCCGCTCCTAAAAGAAATATTTCCCATCTGTGCAACTGTTGCCACATGTGCACCGGCTTGTATAGAGCAGTTAAGGTCACCCATGTTACGTGATTTTATAACGCTTACAAAATTCTCCATATGCTTTTCCAGCCCATTGTCCAGCGATTTTTGCAACGGCATGATTACTTTATTTTCGCTCTGCTTTTCTTCTATAACTTCCCATCCGCCACGGTTTAAAATGAGCGTTCCATTATTACCGATAAATGCAATGCCATGGTCTCTGCCATAGCTTCCATTATCAATACCCATAGCACTATCCCACACCATATTGAATTTCTCAAATTCATACAATGTTGTAAGCGTATCTGGGGTTTCTTCGTATAAGTCGGGGTAGGCAAACCTTCCGCCTAAGCCAGCAATACTAATTGGCAAATCAGCCTTCATGCCAATTAACGCATAGTCTAATAAATGTACCCCCCAATCTGTCATCAGCCCGCCGGCATAATCCCAAAACCATCGAAAATTAAAATGAAAGCGGCTAGAGTTAAAAGGCCTTATAGCTGCCGGGCCTAACCATTGTTTATAATCTACGCCTGCTGGTGGCGCAGTATCAGGCACAACAGCCCCAGGTTTCATCCAGCCCTGGTAGCACCACACTTTTGCAGTACGGATGTTACCTAGTTGCCCGCTGTGCACGTATGCCACCGCATCTTTAAAATGCTGCTGGCTGCGCTGCCATTGCCCTGCCTGCACAACTTTGCCATACTTTTGCTGTGCGGCTACCATTGTATTGCATTCAATAATAGAGTTGCCTACGGGTTTTTCAACATACACATCTTTGCCTGCCTGGCAAGCATGTATCATTATCAGCGCATGCCAATGGTCTGGCGTGCCAATAACAACGGCATCAATATCCTTTTGTTCTAGCAACTTTCTATAGTCGTCGTACACTTTTATTTTGCTGGCATCTATATTTAATGGGGCTAGCTCTTTCAGGCGGTTGCCAATTACATTTTTATCAATATCGCAAACTGCCACCAGGTTTACGCCGGGTACTTTTAAAGCAGCTTTTACATCTGACCAGCCCATGCCGTTAATACCAATGGCACCAATGTTTAACTGGTCGCTGGGCGCAATGCGATTTTTAAAATAGGCAAATGCTTTGTTGTCGAATACAGACGATAATGCGCCTGCGCCAATAATCATAGATGATTGGTTTAAAAATTTTCTGCGGGATGACATAAATAATAATTGTTTTAATGACAAATGTTTTGTAACGCAATCGAATGCAAGACTTTTGTAAATGAGGGCAGTAGTAAGCAACTATTAGAAACTTTTTTTTAGTTGATTTTCGGCAATCATTAATACGCTATAAACTTAATAAATTTATTTCGTACTGCAATGTTTTTTGTTGATCGATGATGTGTCTTTAATTTTAGAAAGCATGTGGCTGCCAATATTTTTTTTACAGAAACTTAATAATGGTTTAATTATAAATATGGATAACTGAAAAAAAAATGGTTAGTTTTAATAATGATTTTGTTAGAGGCAAACTTGCTTTACCATACTCATTAAAAAATTAATTCTCAGATTTATAATCGCCTTAAAATAAATTTATGAAATTGGCATCCTTGTTTTTATTGATTTTTACATCACTTGTTTTCAGCAGCAATGCACAAAAGATTGTTCCGATAACGGATGTTGCTACAGTTGGTTTTTCTGCCGATAGGCTTAAAAAAATTGATGTTACTATGAATGACTGGGTAAAAAAGGGTTGGGTAAACGGTACAGTTGGCCTGGTAGTAAGGGATGGCAAGATTGTGTATTACAAAGCCGCGGGCTACAACGATGTAGCCACTAAAGCGGTGATGCAAAAAGAAGGCATCTTTAGGATAGCTTCCCAAACAAAAGCTATAACCAGCGTGGCTATCATGATGTTGTACGAGGAAGGCAAGTTTTTGCTGGATGACCCTATTTCGCAATATATCCCTTCATTTGCTAATGAAAAAGTACTGGATAAGTTTAATGAAACCGATAGCAGTTATACAACTGTGCCGGCAAAAAGGCAAATTACTTTCCGAGACTTACTGACACATACTTCCGGGCTAGGCTATGCGCAGATTGGCACCAAGGAAGCAAGGGCTATTTATGCAAAAAATAATTTAACAGCAGGGCTGGATGTAGAGAATGATAATTTAAAAGATGCCATCAACCGCCTCGGCACATTGCCTTTAATGCACCAGCCCGGCGAGAAGTTTACTTATGGCTTAAATGTAGATGTGCTGGGCGAGCTGGTAGAATTATTTAGCGGGCTATCGCTGGATGAGTTTTTTCGTACCCGCATATTTGAGCCACTAGGCATGGCAGATACTTATTTTAACTTACCTGCAGCCAAAGCAAACAGGCTGGTAAATATGTACAATGAAGATTCAACTGGCACATTAATAAAAATGGAAGGCAAGTCGTTAGGCGTAAATGTTGATTACCCTTTACACAAAAAAACTTATTTTTCAGGCGGCTCTGGCCTTTCTTCCACCGCATATGATTATGCTGTTTTTTTGCAGATGATGCTGAACGGCGGTACTTATAATGGTAAGCGTTTACTAAGCCGCAATACGGTAAGGATAATGACCATGAACCAGATTGGCGATGTTAACATGGGGGATAATAAATTTGGTTTGGGCTTTGCCATCGAAACCGAAAAAGGCAGTGGCGTATATCCGGCACAGGCGGGAACTTACAGTTGGGGCGGTGCTTTTAAAACCTCGTACTGGGTAGATCCTAAAGAGAAAATGGTGATTGTATTTTATAGGCAATTAAGCAATACCACACATGATAACCTTTCCGATAAATTCAGGGTGCTGGCCTATTCCGCTTTGAACGATTGATGAACAAGCAGGTTAGTTTCAAAACTAAGAGAGCTCATTGTTAACCTAGCTTTGTATTTACAAAGGCCTGCCTGGGCTAATAAAGCAGCTATATAGAAAATTATTGTGCCATTTACTTTTACGGCATTGCTATTTATCAGTTACTCCCTTAAAACGGTTACCTTTTTATTTAGCGAAAAGCATCGGTCAGCATATAGCGTTCCCATGGCACTCAAATGCAAGATCGTTATTTGTCCTACCCACATAATGCCCTCAAAAACACAAAGCTTTGCCGTTAAGGCTAATAGTGGTGCGGTTGCTGGGGTTTATAATTAAAGGAGTTTGTGCATAAGCAATCGCACAGCACATTAGAGCAGTAAATAAAAGTATTTTTTTCATAAACTTGTAGCTGTATCCGCTTTGCAGGTTATTTAGTAACTACTAATTTTATCAAAGTTTATTTTTGGTATTAAGATTCAGTAATTTATTTAAAAATAAGGTGCACGCTATATTTTAATAATTGTAAGGCAATTGTCAAAATGGCTTTAGCACCCTTGGCTTATAATTTTTGTATAACTTCTTCTGTAAGGCCAGTTAATTCTACAATGTCAGCAATTGCAAGCCCTTTATCCTTCATTGTTTTTGCTACTTTTAAAATCCCTTCTTTAATCCCTTCTTCAATCCCTTCTGTAAAAGCGGTATTTTATGCGTAATCGAATACCGCTTTATTATCTCTAAAAACTTTCAAACTACTTTCATAACGGCTTAAATCTGCTTGCACAAATTTCGCCAGTTCGGCTTTTTCAAATGTTTGTGTAAAAACTTCATCTTTAAATATTGCCGGAATTGTTTCAAAGTCTTCCAAATGTTTGATGAAATATAACCACTTGTCTAACCGCCTACGAAGTTCCGCTTCAGTCTGCTTAAAATTCGGCATTTCAAGATAAATCTAAGTAAGTTTATCATAAAAAACCTTGTCAAGTTAGTTCTTCAGTTTTATAGTATGGACTACTTCGCTTTTCTCTGGCTCGTTTTCATAATCATCAAACAATGCCGTTAAGTTAAGACCTTTCCTCTCCTTTGGAGAGGGTTAGGGTGAGGTAAAGACAAACATATAAATCCTTAACTTAACGGCATTGAATCATCAAAAGTAAAATCCAGGATACCAACACAATAAACAGCTTTTAAGTTATAGTTCCATTCGCCTTTTTCAGCCTGTTCCTTAATAGAAAAAGTTGAATAATAAATAGTCCTCTCTTTGAAATAATTCTGCTTGGCTTTTTGTAATTCTACAATAAACTTTTCGCCAAGCTCATTTTCGCAATAGATATTATAAATAGCTTTTCTATCCGGCTCGGTTTATCCTAATTGTCCGGTATTTTTAAAAGAAAGGACTACAATTTTATTTTGTTGAGGCAAAAGAGCATTATAAAGTTTATCAACAAAGGCTTGCTGGCTTCTTCGCCAAAAATCTTTTTAAACCCGAAATCAGTAAACGGGTTTATATATTTCGCCTTCATCTCTGTTAATTAATTTTTATTGAACCCTTTAAGTCAGCGCAAGCCTTATTAATATATTTATCATTAAGGGTTCTTATAAACAACCTTCATTTTACGCCTTATCATAATTAATACATTCCTTTAATTCTTTCTCTGTATAAGCCACATTGTATTGCTTTAAAACATCAGCCGGTACGCCATTCCATTGGTTGGGCGTGTTGCCTGCGTAGCCAATATCTTTTACGCCTATTTCACTTGTATAAAAGCCGGTGCAGGTAAGGTCCCTCATCAAACTAAAAAATGAAATGCCTGGCTGCATGCCTGGCTTTACTTTTTTTGGGTAAGCAATATCGTCTACAATTTCTATGCGCTGCTTATCGGTTATATCGGTAAAAGATTTATCGAACCTTTTTAAAGATTCCAGTTGCAACCACCGTAAACCACCACGCATGGGGGTTTGGTTATCTGGCATATCCTTTACAATAAACTCTATAAAGTCGGGCACCTTTGCTTCGGTAGCACTGCCACTTACTTCATCTTTAGGGATAATGATATCCGACAGTATAGTAATGGTGGCCATTTCTTCAGGAGTAAAAAATGTTTCTTCACTTAGTTTTTTAAAGATGGCTTTTTCTTCCGGCATACGGCCTACTTCATCCGGTACAACTGCTGTGGTTGTTCCAAGTGCTTTTTTATCTGCGGTTTTGCAGGCATCAACTAACACTGCTGTTGATGCGGTGCCAATCAGTAATGCTTTAATCGATTTTCTTCTGTCCATAAAAATAGGTTTATCAATTCGGTTATTCCTGTAAGATGAAATACAGTTGCAGGAAAAAATTATTTAGATAGATTGTTTTTTTAACTGGTCGATGATGTATTCGGAAGTGCGCATAGATAAGGCCAGTATAGTCCAGGTAATATTCTTATCACCTTGTGATACAAACTGCCCGCCATCTACATTGAACAAATTTTTACAATCATGGGCCTGGCTCCATTTGTTTAAAGCAGATTTTTTCTTGTCGTCCCCCATGCGGATGGTGCCTGCTTCATGTATAATTTTGCCTGGGGTTTCCAGCCCGTAGCTTTTATCTGCACCTTCATCTCCCCAGGTAATAATTGCGCCCATGTTGTGCATTATTTCCCTGAATGTTTCTTTCATATGCTTGGCCTGGTTTACTTCCTGGCTGCTGTATTTTGTATTGAACCTTAATACCGGTATGCCGAATTTATCTACTACTGTCGGGTCAATCTCACAATAATTACTGGCTAACGCAATAGCTTCTCCACGCCCTGCCATGCCTACATTGGCACCATATAAAAAGCGCTGGTCTTCTTTTAAAGAAGCGCCATAGCCACCGGCTTCTTTTGTTTTTCCGTTGATGGGGTATTTGCCATTTTGGTTTTCTATGCCCATACCAAAACCGTAAGAAGGATTCTGCATGCCTCCCCAATATTCGATGTGGTAACCGCGGGCGAAATCGAGTTTTTTATTATCGCCCCACCATGGCGTATATACGTGCAAGCCGCCAACGCCATCTTCATTGTATCTTTTTCGGCCAAATAGTTTTGGTAAAAAGCCACCCATTGCAGCGCCGGTACTATCGTGCAAATATTTACCAACAACATTGCTGCTGTTGCCAATGCCATTAGGGTGCTGTGCAGATTTTGAGTTCATCATCAGCCTTGCGCTTTCACACGCACTTGCCGCTAATATCACAACTTTGCCCTGCACCTGGTACTCCTGCATATCTTCTTTGCTTACGTACGATACGCAGGAGTACCAGGTGCAGGGCAAAGTTGTGATATTAGCGGCTAGTGCGTGTGAAAGCGCAAGGCTGATGATGAACTCAAAATCTGCACAGCACCCTAATGGCATTGGCAACAGCAGCAAT
>JANXVN010000025.1 GCA_025351645.1 Ferruginibacter sp. | reverse complement strand
CAATACCTGGCGTACTTAAACCCAAATTACGCAATAGCAATATCAAAAGGATACTAGACTTTTGAGTAGTTCCAAAGTCCGCCAAACCATGCCCGTCTTTTTTTGCTTAGCGCTATTTTTAATACTAGTTTATCATTTATTTTTTCGAAGTAAGCGCCTATTGCAAAATTTCTATATCTCTATGTTGATAATGTTATTTTTGTTTTTTCCTGAAGCACAAATGTTCTAAAAAGGGCCATTAAATTATATGCAATCATGGCAAAGGTTAAAGCTGCTTCGGTAGCATAAAAATTTTTTAGATTAAAACTATCAAAGCCAAAATCATATTTCAATTTTTTAATTCTGTTTTCTGCATCACCTCTGCCTCTGTAGAGTCTCCATATTTCTGCAGGAGCAAATTTAAGGTTGGTTACATAGGCAGAATACCGATAATTTTTATAGATTTCTTCTTCTGCAAATATGCCCAATTATTTACCCGGAGCTTTAGGTCTGTCTTTTATTCTTTGCCTTACAATGACCAACCGCCTTGGTTTTGTCCAAGAGTCACTTTGGTATATCTGCTCACAAATTTCTATTCCTGTATCCAATACAATCCAATTGCTACTGGCGGCTATAAGTTGCTGTATGGGCTGTGTAAACTTTGCTGCCACTACATAGTCCATAGTCCATCGTTTTAAATTCTATATAATCCAAAATGTCCGACTGAAAAAACCCACTGTCGAGCCTTATCAAACTAACTATTTTATTTTTTAATTATGATAACGTATCTTCTAAAAAACCAAGAAAATTATTAGCCGATGAAGTATCGCCGCTTCGAAGCCACATGTTGGCTACAAGTTTTACATCTACTATAAATGCAATTAATGGATGATGGGATGGTCTTCCTTTTTTGCTTGGATTGTATCCTTTTTTTGCTCCTTCCTGAACACCATAACGGGTCATTACAGAGGAATCAATGTCTAAAGTAAAATTATCAAACTTGAAATTATCAAAAATCCATGAGTAAAAATATTGGCTGACATGATGATTTTTTGCCTGTGTAAATTTTCCAAAAAAACGTTTATAGGTATCTTGCCCAGGCGTGTTTTTCCAATCAAATATTTTATCCAAGGCAGTATCATGGCGGGTAACTTCTGTATGCAAAAACCTGTTTGCTCCACACCAAATGCTCGTTATAAAACTTTCTATAATCGTGGAAGTTTTATAGCCCCTGTTAGAACCGGATTGAGGCAAGCTGTATTTTGCTCAATTATAGCTGTAAAACCTATTTTTGCAACATTTGCTTCAAAAAAACCATGCCGCCCCAGGGCGTAATCTTTTTACTGGTATAGCTTATATCAAATTCCATCTCATTATTTTTTCTAATGCTACGCATTAGGATTCAAATAGATAAATTAATGATTAATGGCTATTGCGTAATTTGGGTTTAAAAAATGTTTTGCTTTGGATGTACAATGATTGGACCGCACAGAAAGCTGTCGCACAAAGGCACGCTTCATTCCTGCGCTAGAGTCCGCATCTTTGCGCTAATAGAGGCTAAATTCTGCATCTCTGCGCTAGTAGTTGAAAAAGTGAAAGGCTTCAATAGCACATCTACACCTCGAATTGCTTACGTATTGGGTAGTGAATACCATCCGGCATCAACTCAAACAAAAAGATATCAACAACGAATGGAGCGATATCGTGCGGATAATGAACACACAGAAAATTGTAACCACAACAATGGATAATAAATATGATCAACAAATAGTAATCCGCCAATGCAGTGAACCGACAGAGCAGGTTAGCAAGATTTATACAGCCCTACAATACAAACCAAATACATTCACTCGTAAAAAATCTGTAGTCCCCCCGCCGGATGTCAAAAAAACAGAAAGCTGTGCTATGCCTGAGTTATTTTCGGATTAGCTGCAATGTGGGTTAGAACTTGTAGAAGGTGGATTATTGGTAACCAATTTAGTCATGTTTCCGGGGCCTGGTCCCCAGCCGTTAATTTCACCCGGAAATTCCAAGGCACGATAAATAGACGACTGCGGAATGTTGATACTATTATATTTTTTATAGGAATACTCCGAAGTAGATATCGGTTTTTAGTCTTTTATTACCTGATTATACCTATAAATACTTTTTGAAGAAATATTTGAGCCTGACCAAACATCCATATTAAACGCTTGGATAAAAAGGGACTAAAAAAATTGATATTTACATAAGGAGCTTTATAAGTAGGCACACTATAAGTTAATACAGTTTTCCCGGTTGCCGATGGTATTAATGAAGAACGAAGGGATACAAAAATCTACACAAATAATTTTAAATATCTCTTTCTGGTGAGGAAAAAACATCAGGCAAACCGCATCAAACCCTACCTGATAAACCCCTGCCTTGATTATTGAAAATACAGTAAAACACCTTGTAGGATTGAAAAGGAATTGGGTAAATTTTTATTGCCAGGGCTATACTATTAAAGTAACGAAGGATAAATTGATGTATATAATGCTATCATCCATCGTAATTTTGCTGCACAAGCTTACCTTTCATTAAAGCAATTTCGAAAGTATTATATTTAAGATTTCAATAGCAATCAGCACTATCACAATCACTTCTAAAGTACTGCTGTGCGAATGTTGGTTGATATCTTTAAAAATTTCCAGGTTTTCCCTAACGGTGTTGAGGCTTTCCTGAAGGCTGCTGTGGCGTAACGTTATATCCAATTCCCTGCTTAGGTCTGTGTTGATGACATTCAAGTATTCATCATTCCAGGTAATGTTGGGGCTATCAAAAATATAGATGTTCTGCGTTATTTTATTCTTTAAATTTAAAAGCCTGCCAATATATTTTAACAGGCTTTTACCTTTAATAGAAAACTTTCCTTTTTCTTCCAGCTCAAGGCTAAACTGGTAAGTTTGGTTTAGTAAGATGTTAGATTGCTCTATGTAATAATCTAACGCAACAGACTGCGCAATATTAAGCATGATGATTTTGGCTATATCGATGCTGATAGCCTTGATAATAAGCCTATCGAATATAACTTTGTAAGATGCCTGCGGGTCAACTTCCACATCAAAATTCTCACGCTTCAATTCTGCGCTTTCAAGCTTTAAAATATTTCTTACGGTGTTAATAATATTCGTTTGTGTATTATTATCAACCCCAAAAAACACGATGCTGCCATAATCAAATATGCCGATATAAGAGCTGTCTTCTACCTCAAACATCAATTCTGTAGGGTCTGCATAAATGCAGTTATAGGTTAGGTTATTTTTAAGTTCTTTTAAGTCCAGCCTGTCGCCCAGGTGGTAACCGGTAATTGTCTTCTTCATAGTTGGCATTAATTTTTGCTGGCAATTGCAAAAGTTTCCTCTCGATAAAAATACACTTTTACTTTGGTGTAACTATTACAATCGAAGTAATTTATCCAATGCTAATATTGTTTCAAAGATTTTTTTGAAAGAAATACGGTTGGCATTATTTTTTGTAAATACCAGCTAAATTATTTCATGCTCAATTTTTAAAGACTGATACAACGATTTGCAGGATAGTAATTAATGCCGTGAAGTTACGGGTCGTGCCTATGTCCTTAACCTTCAGCCGCTCTGAAAGGGTAAAAGAGTAAGGCCACTTAGAAAAGAAATAGCCTTACTTAAGGGCCTTGTTAGATAATTTTTAATTGTTGGGATATGCCGTTAAGTTCAGGATTTAAATGTTTGTCCTTACCTCACCCTACCCCTCTTCGAAGGAGTGGAAATGCCTTAACTTAACGGAATTGAATTACTAGGATATTATAAATTGACTATATTTTTATATTCTTACTAATATACTTTGGCAAATTCGGATAGTATAGAATTATATTAATTATGATATACTTTATAAAAAATCTATAGGTATGATTCTATAAATTTAACTGCAACTTAAGTTGGTACTAGTAAGTATTTACAAGCCAGTGTGTAGGAGTAAGCATCTTGAAATTATCGCCTAAACTTTGCAGGCTACAGCAAAAGGAGTTGTATTTTTATATGCCGGCATAATTAAAAAAATAAAGCCTTATCCCATGCCAGCATTGCTAACAGAGATAAGGCCTTATTGCCTTTTATTTATTATGGCTTCAGTTTTTTATTTATTTATTCCACCACATCTTCGTTAACAGGTTATCTGCTCCCTGTACATTTATTGCCGCATTATAATTTACGGTATTAACTGTTTGCTCGCCCAAAGGATAACGAGTGCGGCGTGGCCATGCGGCAATAGCACTTGCAGGCCCAATCACTGTTTCTTTAGGTACGCCTGTCCTTCTCCATTCCGACCAGCCTTCAAAGCCTGTATAAAATAAAGCGAACCATTTCTGGATGCGGATCTTATATAGTTTTTGGTCACTGCTTCCGGTGTAGGCAACACCCGGTTGGGCATAATACGCAGCGCTGGGCATTATATCCGCAGACTTTGCGAAGTTGTGGTCTGTGGCTGCAATGCCCTGGTTCAATATATCCAGCCTGCTGCCATCGTAGGCAAACTGGTCTTTAATGCCATTTAAATAATAGGTGGCTGCATCGCTACCCGCTGTTATTAATCCACGCTCTTTTGCTTCTGCCAAAATAAACTGTACTTCAGCATAGCTTAATAAAATACCTTGTGCTGCTGTTTTAGAAGCATACAATGGGTAACCAAGATAAGGCATCAATATAGGCGATTGCTGTGATTGAAAATTAGTGCCGCCATTGTAATTTGATTCTCCAGTACCATAACAATTAGGCACATCCCCAAATTTAGGGGTAACAGTTCCATAACTAGAAGGAGTAGGCATTGCAAAGAATGCTATCCTCGGGTCGTTCAGGTTAACGAGGTTGGTTTTTAAGGTGGTGCTTAAATGATAATCGCCAATTGGATTATTATGGTAGGCGGGAAATTCATTGTTAAGCTCACTGGTAAATTGCAAAGCTGCCTGGTCTGCATTGGATGCAAAAAGCGGATATTTTGTTGGGTCGCTGGCTATGGCATTTATTTCTGTACCAACATTTACTTTTGCGCCTGCAACGCTACTCATACGCATCAGCAACCTTAAACGTAGCCCGTTGGCAAACTGCCTCCAGCCAAGGGTGCTGCCATTCAATAATATATCTGCATTGATAGGGTCAGTACCAGTAGAAAGCAGTGTGTTAGCTACTTTAAGCGAATCCATCAACGCATAATAAATATCCTCCTGCTTATCGTAAACCGGTGCAAAATTACCTGTGGTTTTGCCTTGTACAGCCTGGCTGTAAGGTATGTCGCCGAAGTTGTCGGTCATCACCTGAAACATCCATGAACGTAATATTAATGCAACAGCTTCATTATTCTTATCGCCTTTTTTATGGGCTAATACACGCAGGTTCTCTACATCTTTCAACTGGTCGTAAAAGTTCCATAAAAATCCGCCTTCTGTTTGGCTGGCTGTCCATGCATCGTCAAAGCCACTATTATACTGGTTGGCGTAATAATCACCTACTACGCTTGCACCAAACTGCGATACATAGGCGTAATTAGTAACAGAATTTTTGATGATAGCTGGTAACAGCAACTGCTCGTTCTGTACTTGCTGCGGACTATTTGGGTTTTCGTTGATGGTGTCGAAATGCTTTGTACAGCTTGCGGAAAACAGCAACCCAATGGCCATGCTCCCGATTAATAATTTTGATTTCATTATACTTAAATTAATGCGTTAGAAAGTAATGTTTAAGTTGGCACCAAAGCTTCTGGTGGTTGGCAGGCTTAGGTTTTCAAAACCACCTACAAGGCCCTGGCCAGAGGATGCTGCTGTTTCAGGATCGAACTGGTTGTTCTTGGTAAACAAAGCAAGGTTACGCCCAACTAAAGAAAAATTGATATTTTGTATAGGCAGCTTGCTATACAATTTTCTTGGGAAATTATAACCAATTTTTGCTTCCCTTAATTTTACAAAAGAACGGTTTACTAATTGCTGCTCAGAGTTATGGTCGTACCAGCGTTTATAAAAATCACGCGGGCCGGTGCCATTCAACCCTTTGCTATAAGAGCCATCAAATACCTGCAGGTTACGTAAATAACTACCATCCGTTTGCAATACGCCGCCATCTCTGTAGTAATCTTTATTGTACACATCAGCAGGTGCGTGCTTTAGCCTTGCTTCGGCAGTTTCTTCCAACTGCCCTGCACCTGTAGCTTTGTTAATAAAACGAGAAACCAATATACCGCCATGGCTTACATCAAACAAAAATTCTACGTAAACGCCTTTGTAAGAAAAACGGTTAGTGATGCCCGAAACCCAATCAGGATTGATGTTGCCAAGGTAAATAGAAGTAGGCGTTATTTTCGCACGCCCGTTAGAGCCGATGATTGGCATACCTTTTAGGGGGCCATCCGGCACACGCTGAAAACCAGGCCCGTACAGTGCTCCCATCCTTTGGCCAATACGTGCTTCCAACGTAGCATCTTCTCCAGGCGCAGCTTGTACTATATTATCTACCCCAGGAGCAAGCGATACCACTTTACTTATATTGCGTGAAAAGTTTACTGATACGTTCCAGGTAAAGCTGTTGCTTAATTTAATAGGCACCGCACTTAATTGTACTTCAATACCTTTATTAGATATTTCGCCGGCGTTGATAATACGGCCCCGGTAACCGGAAGATACCGGCGTTGGCAACGACAATATCTGGTTTTTAGATTTTGTGCTGTAGGCTGTTATATCTAACCCAAGCCTTCCCTGAAACAGAGATACTTCCGCACCAATTTCGGTAGTGCTACTTTTTTCCGGCTTAAGGTTAAGGTTGTTCAATGTACCGCTTTCAGATAGAGAAGGAAAGCCATTGAATAACTGCTGATAATTGTAAGCAGTCATAATAGAATAAGGGTCTGCATCGTTGCCCGCTTGTGCATAAGCCAGCCTTAATTTAAACAGGTCTACTTTATCCGACATCTTAAAAATCTTATTTAATAAGATGCTTGAATTTACTGAAGGATAAAAGTAACTATTGTTGGAAGCCGGTAAAGTACTGGACCAATCGTTACGGCCTGTGATGCCGATAAATACTTTGCCCTGGTAATCTGCCTGTAAAAAAGCATACACGCTATTAGTTTTGCGATGTTCGTCGCCAGCACTGTTTTGTACCGGTACGTTGCTATTGTTAAGGCTATAAATATTTGGTATAACCAATGCGCCTGCTGTTGCGTTGCGGGTGCTGCGGAACCTTTCCATAGTGTTGCCACCGGCAGATAAATCAAAGTGTAAGTCCTTGATGTTTTTCTTATAACTGATTAATAGGTCGTAGTTATTTTCCTGGTAAGATAAAGTAGTTTCCGAGTAAGCGCCTTGTGGAGAATTAGAACTGCTCATGGCAATACGGCTTGGCCTAAAATCATTAAAATAATCTGTACCTGCCCTACCCATGATGGTGAGATTATCCAGTATTTTGTAAGTCAGTTTTACGTTGCCATATAGCTGGTTCTTTTTCTGTGCGCTGGTATTTTCGTAGGCATAAAAAAAAGGGTTGTCGTGACCGTTGCCATAATCTTGCGAGAATTGTTGTATACCTTGTAAGCCAGGCTGCCAGTAATTCCGCAGGGCATTAATATCAATGTTCCTATTAAACCAAACAAATTCATACATGGGCGTGCCATGGTCGTAACCAAGGTTAGGGCGGCTGCTGCTGTTGGTGTTGGTATAGGTAACTGCAGCATCTGCGGTAAGCTGGCTCGATAGTTTATAGCCTGCTTTAAAGTTGAAAGAATTACGGGTAAGGTTATTATTGGGCACGATGCCTGACTGTGCATTATTAGTGTAAGAAAAACGATAATTAGATACTTCGTTGTTACCGGAGAGTGCCACAGAATTAAACCTTGTATGGCCGGTAACAAAAAAATCTTTCATATTATTTGAGTACGCTTTAAAAGGCGTTGGAACAATATCGCCCCTGTTAGGCAGGTTTACATCGCCACCACGAAAACCGTTTTTTGTTGGCCCGTCAAACTGAGTTATCATTTGTCCGTTTAATGCCGGGCCCCAGCTTTCGTCCCAATCTTCATTAAGCCCATTAGGGTACAAGCCATTGTTGCTGTAACCAAAATTAGAACCAACGTACTGCCCATCTGTACCACCACCAAAAGAATTTTGGAATTTAGGCAGCTTTAACGGATTTTCCAGTGTGTAGCCACTGGTAAAAGTTACGCCCATGCCCTTGTTGCCTTTGCCAGATTTAGTAGTAATAACCAATGCGCCATTAGCGGCCCTGGAGCCATACAATGCAGATGCAGCAGCGCCTTTTAATACGTTGACAGATTCAATATCTGCAGGGTTTATCTCGTTGATAGAGCTGCCATAATCCGGGCTGGTGCCTCCGCCGCTGTTAATAACCGGGTCGTTACCAACTGGTACGCCATCTACCACAACAAGCGGCTGGTTCTTAAAGTAATTTAAAGAAGATTCTCCACGGATGGTAATGCGGGCACTGCCACCCACGCCATTGCCGGAAATAATGTTTACGCCCGCTACCCTACCAGATAAAGAGCTTACAAAATTATTATCCCGTGCTTCATTTAAGGTACTGCCTTTAACTTCTTGCGTAGCATAACCAAGGGCAGCTTTCTTTTGCACAATACCCAGGGCTGTTACAACAACCTGGCCAAGCATAGCATTTTATTCTTTCAGCTTTATACTTATAAAATTTTCTTTCGCGTTAGGGCTTACTGTAAGGCCATTAGATGATGAAAGTTCGTAGCCCAAAAAGCTAAACGTGTAATCATATTTATTGCCCACTACCAATTTGCGCAAACGGAAGGTGCCATTGTCGTCCGTTACAGAAGTGGATGTTACCCTGCTTACCGTATTGGTTGCCAAAACAGTTGCTCCCTGCAGTACTTCTCCTTTTTCATTTATTACAGTGCCGGTTACATCTGTTGTAATGGGTGCCTGCGCAAAGCCTCGTTGCACTGTTAAAGAGAGTGTAAGCAGCAAAATAAAAGCAATTGCTTTTTTTGTAATTTGATAGGCAATGCTAGTAAGCCTTGCAGGCAGCGAAGCCCCATTTCTCTGAAAGCCTGGCTGCTGTTGTTTAAGATGTCGATTCATTTTATGCTAGTTATGGGTTGATGAAATAGTTAAATGCCTTGTACACTGCAAATAAAACGTGCTATCGGTTTTAATAGGGTTCTCTTTAGTAAGCTTTCCTCAGCGGGACGGAAATAGAAAATAATTTTTTTAGAAACGTAAGCTAAACTTATTCAACTGATTTTCGAAATAAACAAACATGATACAATGACGTTAAGTTAAGGATCTATATGTTTGTCTTTACCTCACCCTAACCCTCTCCAAAGGAGAGGAAAGGTCTTAACTTAACGGCATTGAAACATGATAGATAAACAATAGGCATAAAATAAGCTTGCACTACTACAAACAATTTATGTAGCAGTACTCGTAAGCACTATTAATTAGCAGGTCGCTTGGCTTTGAAGAGTTGTTTACTAACAACAAATAAATCTGACGAAGCAACAATATTGTACCTATTATTTTACAAGGGGAAAAAGAATAATTTATTTATATTTTAAGGATATTGTTAATGAGGCACAAAAGTATTTTTCCAATATTAAGTAAATATTAATCACTTGTTAACATAATGTTATGGTTAATAGAACAGTAAAAAATTTTAAGATTGGTACATTTAGCAATAGATTAATAACAGATACTAATTTAACAAAAGTAAATTTATTAAGCCATCCTCGTTTGTGTTCTTGCAAGATCATTTTATTTATCAAGAATTATTGCAGTTAATAATAAAATTACAATATCGTTAAATTAGAACCTTTCCTCTTCTGTAGAGAGGGTTAGGGGAGGTAAAGACAAATATTTAAATCCTTAACTTAATTGCATTCAATTAAATTAATTGAAATTGTAGATAAGAAAATCAACAATTATTAAGCTTAGAGCTTATCATTTTTAGCTACATGAATATAAATGTAATTAACTACAATAAAAAAATTATGCCGAAGCAATAAAAAATTCCAAATTTAAAATATGGCATGCAGCTTTAGTAGGGTTATTGTACGGGATGGATTAAATAAGTTTGGCTTTTGTATTGCCATACCATTGGTGAAATGCCGATCATCTACCCTTAAAAAATCTTTTTAATACTACGGTTTGGGATTATGTTATTTAGCTGCCAACCCTGTAATTATTGCCAGCCCAATACTCATTAAAGTACCAATCACCAAGTACTCTGTCTTAATTTCCGACCGGTCTTTTTCATTAAACCTGATAAGCCCTTTTGCGGCTACCAATAAACCAATAGAAGAAAACTGGTTTTGCAAAACAAATATCAGTATGATAACCCTTTCTACTATGCCTATCCATTTACCAGCATTGGCAAGGCTTTCAGAGCCTTCTAATTTTTCCCGCCATTGCTTTGTAAATTGCCCTATTAATATGCCGGCTGGCGTTGTTACAAAAATAAACGCAGTAGCTATCTTCCAAAAAGTAGTTTGTGTGTTTAGGTGTTGCAAGGCCGTTTGTACATCTGCCCACTTTATAAAAGTAAAGTACCAGCAGCCGATTATTACCAGCAGGTGCAAAAACTGGTCTATCAAAAAAAAGGTTACCGTTTTATTTTGGTAAGATTTCCAGCCATCGATAAGGGTGTGCGTAACTAAAATTATTAATGCCACTAACCAATACTGCCAGCCAATCATCATCCACGCAAGTAAAGCAGTTACCAGCCCATGCAGGTATAATTTGCCAGATGCATAATGCTTTTCATTACGGCCGTTTACCCAACTGTTTGGTTGCAGTATAAAGTCGGTAACAAGGTGCGCCAGTATTAATTTTATAAGCCATGTAGCTGCCATGTTATGCTAATTGATTTATGATAGATTGATATTGCTGCAGCAGCTTTTCTATCTCTGCCCATCGGCCTGCAGTAACGTGCTGGTGTATGGTACTTTTAGATCTTTTTAATAGTTTAGCTACATCCTGTTGTGTTTGTTCTTTCAGCAATTCGAAAATTACTTCTGCCTGCTTGCCTGTCATCATTTTAAAAATAGCATTAAGGTAATCGGCAATTATTTGCAATGCGGTGCCCACTAAATTATTCCCTGTTGAAATGGCAAGCCGGGTATCATTTATTGACAGCTCATCAAAGGCACGGCCAGATAATACAAAAGCCTCTCCCTTGCCAGTACCCAGGGATGCCACGGGCAGCTTTACGGCGCCAAGCCCAATACTTATCCTAACATCTGCTAAATTAGCATCGTTGCTTTTAGATATGCTGATGGCGGCAGTACGGCATAATAACGCTACCCTTAATGCCGTAGAAGGCTCTTTTACTAATACTTGAAAACTATCTCCCCTATAAAATTCAAACTGATGGGCGGCAAGCACTGCGTGCAACACTTTAACCAGCTTTTTTTCAGTTGCTGCCCTTAGTTTGGTAGAGTTTACTATATCGCCTGTTAATACCGCCTTTATCATTGATTAAATTTATTTATAAAAATGCTTTTGCTACTATTATCAAACAGGATAACTTTTATAAATATACTACTATTTTATTAATTCGTTTAAGTACACGAATTTAAACAAAGTTCGTTTAAGTAAACGAATTAATAAAAGGTTCGTTTAAGTAAACGAATTAAGCAAAAGTTCGTTTAAATACACGAATCAATTGTAACAACCTTTTAACTGAAATTTCAAGCTGTAGCAATACTTATAATCAGCATATTTAAACTAAAAATTAAAGCCAGCCCTAGCGCTGCGGGTATTTATATTAGATACGCCAATCAATTGGTCTGCCTGGTCGGTAAATGATTTGTAATACACCAGTATGGTATAATTATTTTCTGTTTCCCAATAATTGCCATCCACATCTACCCTCTTTGACGGGTCGTTTTTATCTACCATTGTATAGCCGTAACTATAGTAGCCCTGCTTTAAATATTGGCTGTTTTCATACATCCCTTTTTCATTATTGAAATGCATTTTTGTACTTTCATTTAATCGGTAACCAGTCATTTGCCCAATAAGGTAAATATCTTTATCTGCCAATGGCAACCTATCGGGTGTTACAAACCTAAAATGTATATTAGCGTAATCGCCCTGCCAGTAAGGGTTAATATTTTCAAAAGTAGTCACCAGGTACTTGCCGTCTAAATCAGCATAATAAATATACCGCTGCCCGCTCTTGTCAATATCTGGCTTTACATAAATATCAGTCCGCTTTTTATTAGCACTATCCACACGGTCGCTTAGCAAGCTAAAGCTCCTAAGGTCTAGCCAGCGCCACTCTTTGCCTGCCGGAAACACAAACGTATTTTCATTGCTATACTCTAACGAGTTGTTGCGGATAAAGGTTGGCAGCACATTTCCTTGCGCAAGGTTCCAACGGTTATTTTGCAGCACCACAATCTTTATTTGCTGGCTGGCGTTGCTTGTGTTTAAGCCTTGCAGGTTTACCGTAAATTTTACGTGCTGATGGGTTTTATAGGTATCAGGCGTAAATGGCTGCAGTACCTGTGCAGCTATGCTTGCTTTAGAATCCAGCACCAGCAAGGCCCTTGTAAAGGCAAGCTTACTGGTATCTCCATCTAAAAAAACTTTTATAAGGTAATTGCCACTACGGGTGGGCATGCTGTTGGCATCTGGCAAAACTGCCTGGTAATGCGTGTACCTGGTATAAGATATTGATGAAAAACGATAGTCGCCGATGCGTTGCTGGGTAAAGCCTTTTATAAAATCGAAGGGGCTTAAATTAACTGGCTGCCAATTATAATCGCAAAGCTGGTAAGTGTAATAATAACTTTTTACCCTTACTTCCATATCGTCAAAATGCAGCTCCATCTTATCGCCGCTATTGAGCTTATACACTGCCATCGATTCCTGGTCGCCATACGGGTTTAGCCTTACCGAATGGATATTTGGGTCGTAGATAGCTTCCGGATTAACCTGTGCTGCCACGGTTTGATGCATCAATATTGAAAAAGATGCCGCCACTATGAATTTAAAAATACGCATGTAGTTGTTTAAATATTTACTTTTGAAAGATACAAAAATACGTTGATTGAATATATCTGCCTTTATTGCCAACAGGATTGCCTTTAACCGGCAAAATACTTTTTCACGTTTTATTATACGGCTGGCCATTGGGGCCACTGCCATTAGCGTGGCGGTAATGATAGTGGCATTGAGCTTTGTAAACGGCTTTCAAAATGTTATTAGTAATAAAATATTTAGCTTTTGGGGCCATGTACACGTACAGCAGGATATTGAGAACCGTGTAAGCATTGCGGAACAATACCCTATTGAAGCCAATGACACGGTTGAAAATATCATCCGCAAAATACCTGAGGTGGTATCTGTAGAACGGTATGCGACCAAATCTGTAATACTTACTTATGGCACAGACATAGAAAGTATTTTGCTAAAAGGCGTTGACCGGGCTTTTAATTTTAGCAGGATGGCGCCTTTTTTAAAAGAAGGGAAATGGCTGTCATTTACAGATAGTGGCTATAGCAGCCAGATAAATATTTCCACTTATATCGCTAACCAGCTAAACGTAAAAGTAAACGACACGCTGCTATCTTTTTTTATTCAGGATGATGGCACTAAGCGCCCGAGAAAGCTTAGGATTGCTGGCATCTTTAAAACGTCTATAGATGAATATGACAAACAATTTGGGCTGTGCGATATTAACCTTATAAGGCGCATGAATGACTGGAAACCAAACCAGATTGGCGGTTACGAAGTGTTTTTAAAAGATTATAATAAGATGGATACTGTATCCACTTTAATAAAAGAGTGGACGCCACAGGGCTGGTCCAGCAAGACTATCAAAGAATCGTACAGCAACATATTTGATTGGCTGGGGCTACAAAATAAAATAAAACTGATACTGATGGGCATAATGATGATTGTGGCCATTGTTAACTTGGTGACCTGTTTGCTCATCATTGTTTTAGAGCGCACCAAAATGACGGGCATATTAAAAGCCATTGGTGCAAGCGATTGGATAGTTCAAAAAATATTTTTATACAACACTACATTAATAGCAGTTACAGGCATTATTTTAGGCACGCTGCTGGGGTTGGCAATTTGTTGGCTGCAACAAAAAACAGGTTTTATTAAGTTGGATGAAGAAGCGTATTATATGGCCGCTGCCCAGGCAGATGTAGTATGGTGGCAGATTGTAGTGGTAGATGCCATTACGCTGGGCATTTGTTTTGCTATGCTTATTGTACCTACTTTACTGGTGAAGAAAATAAAACCGGTTAAGGCTATACAGTTTAGGTAATTTTTTTGCGGGCAAGGCGGTAAGGCGTTTTAATACATTTTACTTAGCATAAACTAGTAGCAACAAGTCATTTATCAATAATGTTATCCCAATGACGTTAAGTTAAGCGGTTTTCGCCCCGGAGAAATACGCTCCCATCTCCTTTGGAGAGGGGTTGGGGGTGAGGTAAAATACAGAGCATGCCTTAACTTAACGGCATTGAATATTATCCTATTAATTTACTTTTAGGAAGAAATAATTTGATGCACATTTTACTATTACATCTGCTTAAAACTTTTGCTTATTAATACGCCCCATAGAAGTTGATAAAAGCCGCTCATAGCTATTTTTGTACAAGGGAGTGACACAAGAATGATCACCATAGCTTCCTGGCTGGGGCAATAAACTTGTTTATTGCCCAATATGCGATAAGATGATACCCGCTGCCACGGCGGCGTTCAACGATTCTGCCTCGCCGGTTTTCGGTATAGTTATCTTTTCGGTGCACAGCTCCATCACTTCGTAACTGATGCCTTTTGATTCGTTGCCAATAACTATAATGGCTTCTGTAACGCCTTTTAGCTGGCTTATATTTTTACCAGCCAAAGCAGCGGCATAGATTTTTATGTTGCTATTTTTTTGCAGCCACGCCGGTAAATTTGTGTAAGTAACCGCTACCCTGCCAAGGCTGCCCATGGTGCTTTGTACCACTTTTGGGTTGTACATGTCGGTACAGTTTTCTGAGCAAATAATGGCTTGTATGCCAAACCAATCCGCAATGCGTATGATGGTGCCAAGGTTGCCCGGATCCTGGATGGTATCCAACGCAAGGATTATTTTTCCTTTTGCCTGGATGCTTGTAGTTGTGGATTTTTTAAAAACCGCCAATACCTGGTTAGGCGTGCTTAAGGCAGATACTTTTTCCAGCTCAAAACCTTCTACAACCTGCAATGGGCCGGCGTACTGCTTGCGTATGGCAGGCTCATTTTCCTGCAGCCAATGCTGCATGCCCAATATTTGCTGGCACGAAAATATGCCCGACCTTAACAAATCCATTACTACTTTACTACCTTCGGCTATAAATACGTTATCCGCATCCCTAAATTTTTTGTGGTGCAAACTTTGGATATATTTGGTATATGCTTTGCTTAACATTGTTTTATTAAAATTATATATTGTTTAGTGTGGTTGAAAAAAAAATTTTTTTGAATGGGCTGAAAAATATGGTTTTTCTATGCCTTCTATTATCTTCCTGTACATCAACACGATTTAACCAACAAAATAAACCCTTTTTGTTTAAAACAAGTATTGACCTTAAAGGAGGAAATTTTAATAGCGATGAAAGGAGCCTTGCAAAGTTGCGCTTATATGCTCAGTTGGATGATAGCGCAAAAGTGGTTATCAATGATTTTTTATTTGCTTTTCATTTTGTTTATAAGCCTGCCGCATACGATACTGCTTACACATTTTTAAGTGCCCGAAATATGATTGGCTCGATGCACCATCTCGGCTATTATCAGGCTAAAGATAGCGTTGTGATTGACACTACAAAACATACTGCTTTAAAGAGCCATTGGTTTAAATTTTGGTTGGAGAAGCAACAACGTGTAACTGTAAAATACATTGTTACCGCAGGCAACCCTACATTAATAGATACCGTGAGTTATAATATTAAAAAAACTGACTTACAAAAACTGGCAGATTCTACAAAAAAAGAATCCTTGCTGGTAGAAAAAACGCCGGTGAGCAAAGCAAATGTATTAAGCGATTTAAGCCGCATGGTAGACCTGTACCGAAATAATGGCTACTATAAATTTAGTGCTGATGACCTAAAAGTAACAGGCGATACTTCTATTTTATCTTTAACGACCGTATCAGACGACCCTTTTCAAAACATCCTTTTACTGGCAGAAGCCAATGAAAAAAGAAATAAGCCTACCATTAAATTATCGATGATATTGAACCCTTTGGGAGATAGTTTACGGCTTCAAAAATTCCGCATCAACAATGTATATATTTACCCGGATTATAACAGTACGGATACAATAGGCGATAAACACCATTTGCGGGATACTACAAAAATGACTGGCTACGTTATCAACTACCATAAAAAATTATTTAGCAATAGTTTTTTATCCCGTAACATGGATTTTAAAAAAGGCGATTTGTTTAAACAAGAGAGCTACGCAAAAACAATCAGCAACTTTTCTAAAACGGGCGTGTGGCAAAATATAAACATACAAACCGTTGAAAGCAAGGACAGCATTGGTAAATTGGATATGATAGTGCAGATGATACCTGCCAAAAAATATGGCTTTGAAGCTAACGTGGAAGCCAGTTATTCTGCCAACAGCAGCACCAATAGCGCTACCGTTGCAAGTGCCGGCAACCTGTTTGGGCTATCAACCAATTTTTCTTTACAAAACCGCAACATACACCAGGAAGGCATAAAAATGACGCATGCCATACGTGCCGGCGTGGAGCTAAATACAAAAACGCTGCAGGCCAACAGGGTTATTAATTCCAACGAATTAAGCTATACTAATACCATTACTTTTCCTCGGTTGCTGGGGCCTATCAATTTGCTGCCACAATCCTGGTTTAATAAAGGCAAGCTTGTAACACAGCAATCATTTATCAACTTCAACCCATCTTACACTAAAAGGATAGATTTATTTAACCTGTTTTCTACAGGCATTGCTTTTGGCAATGAGTGGAGCAATAAAATAAACAGGAAAAATGTAATTAAGTTCCCTAATATCGAATACTCCTACTTGTACAATCAATCAGATAGTTTTGCCACTATTTTAAGGAACAATTCATATCTTAAATATTCTTACAATACAGCTTTAATAATTGGTAGTTCTTACAGTTACTCCACCAGCCATATCAATAAAAGGCATCCCAGCAGGTCGAGTTCTTTCAGGGGCAATATTGAGGAAAGTGGCATATTGTTAGGGAGGCTTAATGTTTTTAAAAAGCAATTGCGCCAATTTATTAAAATAGATGGAGAGTATACTTTCGCCATCAATAAAATAAAATCTGCCAGGGTTTTCCGCGCATTTTTAGGCGTAGGTATCCCGTTAGAAAATAATGATTCAGCATCGCTGCCCTTTTTTAAGCAATACTATTCCGGCGGCCCCAACAGCATGCGCGGCTGGCCCATACGGGGCATTGGGCCAGGTGCAAGGCCTATACTGCCTATAAGCCCAAACTCGATAAAGTTTAACGACCGTACCGGCGATATACGTTTTGAAGTGAACGCTGAGTATAGGCATGATCTTTTTCCGGTAGGCAATATATTTATTGTAAAATGGGCATTATTTACCGATATCGGCAACGTATGGAATTTTAGGAATACCAGCCCTGGCACTACCATTGACAGCCTTCAATTTAAATTTAAAGATTTTTATAAGCAGCTAGGTGCCGATGTTGGCACTGGCTTCAGGTTCGATTTTAATTATGTGGTACTGCGTTTCGATTTGGGCTTTCGTGTAAAAAGGCCCGATATCCTTAAAAATGACGGCTGGCAAATACCCGAGATAACATTTAATAATTTATTTAGTGGAGGTACAGCCAATAAAGAATGGCGCAACGAAAACTTCAATTTTACAATCGGGCTTAGTTACCCGTTTTAGCTATTCTTCAGGCAGTACATTATTTATTTCAGCAGCTAAAGGCGTGCCAGCCAGTTCTTGCATCAAAGCATCCAGGTCAATAGCTTGGCTTGCTTCAAACTCGCCGATCCTTGTGCGGCGCAGGCTGCTTAAATAACCGCCACAACCAAGCGCAGCACCAAAATCATTCGCCAAGCTGCGTATATATGTGCCGGTTGAGCACACTACTTTAAAGGAAACAACTGGCAGGTCAATAGCGGCAATTTCAAAACTATGGATGGTTACTTTTCTGGGCTCCAGCGTAACTTTAACGCCTTTGCGTGCCAGCTCATACAAGGCAACGCCATCTTTTTTTATGGCAGAATAAATTGGCGGCAGTTGCTCAATTGCACCAGTAAATTGGGCCGTGGCTTCAAAGATCATTTCGTTGGTTAAGCGCTCAATTTTTTTGAACTGCTCCGGCTCGCTTTCAAGGTCGAACGTCGGCGTTACCGCACCCAAAGTTATATGCCCGGTATATTCTTTTTCTTTGGCCATATACTCATTTATCTTTTTGGTAAACGTGCCGGTGCATACAATCAGCAAGCCGGTAGCCAACGGGTCTAGCGTGCCCGCATGGCCAATTTTCTTTATCTGCAAAATGCCCCGAAGCTTACGTACTACATCAAAGCTGGTCCAATGCAGGGGCTTATCTATCAATAGCATTTTACCGATGGCGTAGGGCAATTGTTTGTTAGGGTCAATCGGCACCCTTTCCTTGCGTTCTTGCTGTAAGGGCGCATCTTTGCCCAATTTGGTGTTGTGCTTAGAGCGGTATGTTTCTTTACGTGCCAATGATAATTTTTTGCGAAGGTAACACAAGCGGGTTAGTTTTACCGGTAAGACAGGAAGGCGTTTACATCCTTAATTTAATGCAGTTAAGTTAAGGCTTGTTTATTTTTTTACCTCACCCCCAGCCCCTCTCCAAGGGGAGATGGGAGCTTGGCTCCATCGGTGCAAAAACCGCTTATATAACGGCATTAATTCTAAATTTTTAATTCAATGCCGTTAAGTTAAGACCTTTCCTCTCCTTTGGAGAGGGTTAGGGTGAGGTAAAGACAAACATATAGATCCTTAACTTAACAGCATTGATTTTTAATTCTTAATTTTTTCTTGTCCCAGCCAATCCAGCAGCCATAGCTTCTCAGCCCGCCAAAGGGGGCTAGACGCTGCGAATTATAAAAGCTCATCAAACTGGCTTACTCTAAGAATCCTTCTTTGGAGGGCAGGGAGGCTGTATTTTTTACCTCAAATTTTCAGGGAAATATTACTTATTAAGTATGAAGTTCAGTAGTAAGGCAAGCCTATAATAAATAATCACAGGCTGCAAGCGCTAAGCAACAAAATTATAAAGAGTTAAAATCTACCGGCAAAAAGCAAACTCGTAAAATACCCCCCCCTTTAGTGGATGGAGGCTGCTATCCTATATCGCCTGCCTAGCCTTCAGCTCTAAATATTTATTAATAGTATTTACCGTTAAATTTTCTGGCGAGGTTAGTATAGATAATATGCCATGCTTGGAAAGTTCTTTAACAATCAGCCTTTTTTCAAAGGCGAATTTTTCGGCAATCGTCTTTACATACACTTCTTCCACATTAGTAGCGTTGATGGAGGAAAGCTGCTGCAGCTCTGTATTTTCAAAGAAAACAATCATTAGTAAATGATGCCTTGCAATAGAGCGTAAATAATTTAGTTGCCGTTTTAAACCAGATAAAGATTCAAAGTTGGCAAATAATATTAACAAGCTGCGTTGCTTTATTCGGTTACGTACCTGCAGGTAAAGCATCTCATAATCGCTTTCTAAATAAGCAGTTTCCTGATTGTATAAAAGTTGCAAAATATTAGCCCGTTGTATCGGCTTTCTATCAGCAGCCAGCAAAGTCCCCATCTTATTGGAAAAAGTTATCAGCCCCACTTTATCTTGTTTTTGTAAGCACACATTGCTTAGTACCAGCGTACTGTTGATGGCATAATCCAGTAGGGTTAAATTGTTAAAAGGCATTTTCATCAACCGTCCCTTATCAATCAGGCAATACACTTGCTGGCTTTTTTCATCCGTATAATTGTTCACCATCAGCAACGATTTACGGGCGGTAGCTTTCCAGTTGATGGTCCGGATATCATCGCCACGAACGTATTCTTTTATCTGTTCAAACTCCATGCTATGCCCCATTTTGCGCATGCGTTTATTGCCGTGTTCGGATTGTATGGTTGTTTTGGACAACAGCTCATATTTACGCAACTGCATAAACGAAGGATATACTGGCACCATAACTGTAGCTTCAATATCGTGCCGGCGCTTAAGCAAACTCAGCATGGAACAAACGTACACTATGATATTGCCAAATTCGTATTCGCCTCTTTCGGTAGGCTTTAAAGTATACACAATATTTTTTTGCTGCCTGGCTTTCTGGTGCTGATAAATAACCCAATCCCGCTTCTGGAATTGAACGGGCAACTCGTCAATAATTTCAAGGTACAGCTCAAAAGGCATGGTATTGGTTACCTGTATCGTTACCTTATTTTCATCGCTGTTGCTGAACCTTTCGGCCATCAACCTTTTAACCTGCGGCGCTTTACCAATAATAAAAAGAAACAGGTAATCTATCATCAGCAACATCACAATTACAAAAGATAATATTTTGGGGACGATAAATAAGGGCGTATAAAAAAACGTTATGACGAACAGCAAAATACAAATGCCCACCACCACATAAAAGCGGGTAGCTAAATAAAGGTCACCGATATATTTTTTTATGATACGCATAATTAAAATTGTAGAACAAACATTTTTTGCCGCAGATTCGCAGATTATAGCTTAAAGCAATCTGAGAATCTGCGGCAATTTTTTGAAACCAATTTTATCTTGGCACTTCAATAGCCTTTAATATACTTTCAATTAATTCATCTGCAGTAACGCCTTCCATTTCTTTTTCGGGCGTTAAAATAATACGATGGCGTAATACCGGCGTTGCCATTTCAATGATATCTTCCGGCGTAACAAAATCCCTTCCTTTAATGGCTGCCACTGCTTTTGACGCCCTCAAAATTGCCAGTGAAGCTCTTGGTGAAGCCCCTAAATAAAGCGCCGGGTTGTTGCGGGTTTCAATCACAATCCTGGCTATAAATTCAATGAGGCGTGGCTCTACGATAATGCCTTGTATTATCGCCCTATATTCCTGTATATCATTAACGGATAAAATTTTATTTACCTGTTGCACTAGTACCGCCTGGGTGTTGCCGTGCTGGGTTTTTAATATGGCTATCTCTTCTTGTAAGTTTGGGTACTGCACATCTATCTTAAAAATAAAACGGTCAAGCTGGGCTTCCGGCAACCGGTAAGTCCCCTCCTGCTCTACCGGGTTTTGGGTGGCTAAAATTATAAACGGAAAACGCATCTCATGCGTAACACCATCAACAGTTACCTGCCGTTCTTCCATCACCTCAAACAATGCAGCTTGTGTTTTTGCGGGTGCCCGGTTTATCTCATCAATTAAAATAATATTGCTAAAAACCGGTCCGGGCTTAAAATAAAAATCGCCTTCCTTTGGGTTAAAAACAGAGGTGCCCACCACATCGCTAGGCATTAGGTCAGGCGTAAATTGTATCCTGCTAAAATCAACATCAATAATTTTTGCCACCAATTTTGCCGTGAGCGTTTTTGCAACCCCGGGTACGCCTTCAATTAATATATGGCCATCGCAAAGCAGCCCTATTATTAACAGGTCGAGCATTTTTGTTTGTCCGATTATTACTTTTCCTATCTCACTACGGATGGCGTATATCCGTTGGGTGAGGCCCGAAAGATCTGTACGTTGTTGAAAAACATCTTCTTCCATTAGAGTTTATTTTTATAAAATTTTTGAATATGCTGGTTCAATAATAATAATTGTACATCGTTTATGTGTGCTGATTGCTGCACTTCTAATATCAAAGCAAACAAGGCTTCTGTATCTGCTTGTGGTATATTGCTTTTTCTGCTTAAGGTAGATATAAAGCCGTCGTTTATCTGGCTGGTATTTAAAAAATATTGCTTACGGATATGCTCTTGAAAATACATTATCATCTTATCAGCAATATTCCTGTTGTCTTTTTTTTGCAAATATAAATGCCCTACAGTTTCTGTAAAAGCCACAGTAGTATTGGTATTTGGCGGTATTGTATCCACAATGCGCTGGCGCCGTTTTCCTCCAAATAAAATGTACATAGCCAACAATAAAAGCAACAGCCAAAATGCCCACGCCATTTGCGGATATTGTAACAGTAGGCCAATACCACTTTTAGCATTCTTTCCGCTTGGCTTGTAATTTCGTTTGTTATAATAATCATCCCAATAAACATGCTGGGGCACGGTGCTGGTAAACGTAAAAATATTTTGTAAGTATTGATAATTTTTTTGCTGCAATAAAAAATAATTACTCATTGCCCTGGGCTCGCATTGCAGGTAAAATTTACCCTTGCCGTGAAATATTTCAATAAAATTAGCATTGCCTGCATCGTTTTTACCAAGCACATTGCTAATGCTTGTATCGTAGCTTTTAAAATAACTATTCAGCGGCAGGTAAAAATAATTGTATGGGCCTGGCTTGTCGTACACAATCGTATCCATGCGCACGGAAGTTGGCCGTATGTTCTCCAGCGTTTCCGTAAATGGGCTAGCAGAAACGACTTTACAGCCAAGCGAGTCCAGCAATGTACTATCAATATGCTGACTGCTAATAAACAAGGTATTGCCACTTTCAACAAAACTCAGCATTGCCTTTTCATCGGCTTTTGTTAAAAATAAATTTTTACTTATAGAAATATATAAAGAGCTGGTGTCAGAAATATTTTGCCAAACTGTTTCAAAATTTTCTTTTTCAGTATGCAAAACATTGTGGTTAAACAATACATCTACCTGATTATAAAAAACATAACCGCCAAAGGGATTCTTATCTTTTTTAGAAAATGTTTCTTTTAAAGATGGCAGGCTTTGTTTTTGCTGGCAAGCAACACATACCACTGCCAGCAGTAAAAAATAAACGCCATATTTAACAAAATGCCTCAATATTATAGTTGGTTGTTAAAAGCAGTAAAGTTGTTTTGTATCTTAAAAAATATCGCATCAGTAATTTCGAAGCCCCCATACCAGGCGTACTCATAATTAAGCGTTAAAGCAGCAAAATTATTGTAGTAAGGCTTGCCGTATAACTCTGCCACATATTGGTAGTTGGTTTTATCGGCCGTAAACTGTATCGCTCCATTAACAGCTAACTTTTGTAGGGCCTGCAGGTAATAATACCGGATTGCAAGCCGAAAATTTTTATTGCCAACAGCTTGCGCTATCAACTTATTATAATCTGTTGTTGATGACAGATGCTCTTCTTCTTCCTGTACCACATTTACTTTACTGGAAGTACTTTTTCGCTGAAAAATACCTTCCGTAAAAAATAGCTTGTATAAAATAAACCCTATAAAAATAATGGCAAGCGACCAGAAAAATATTTTTGTAACGGTTGAAGAAAAAAATCTTTCCAGCCAGGATGTGCCTATGCGCTCAGCACTTTCAGCAGGGGCTTTCTGTTGTTTATCTTGTAAGGATTTTAAGAGGCTATCCAAATTTTTAGCGTATGCAAAAGCAGGGTCGTTCTTTAAAAATTCTGCAGAATCATTTACAATACCTAATTGCTTGCGGCGTTGCGCTGTATCTGGTACAACAATCTTTTTTATATAGCTATCTTTTTGCTCTTCAACAGCTACGGCTTTGTTAACAGAGTCTGCCACAATAAGCATTGAATCCTTGTACACGTACTCTGCAGTATCTTGCGCACAGCAAGTAAGGGTACAAAAAAAGACCAGCGCCACAATCAAAAAATATTTACACAACCTCGTTTTGTTTTAATGGTATTTTTAAGATGCTATCATTTTGCAGCTGATAGTTTTTTTTGTGCAGGCGTATAGGGTAAACAACAAAATACCATACAATAAACGTTAATGATAGCCCAAGGATAATTACACTTGCCCAAACTGGCATGCCCTCCTTACTATCTTTGCCATACGTATTGCTCATTAAGTGCGTGACGTAACTTTCAAAAAATGCCGCCAGTATAAATATCGGCACTAAAATTATCATTACTTTCAGCGCATCTTTAATAGCTGTTTTAAAAGATGCCAGCCTTGAATATGTTGCCGGAAAAAGTATGCCCTGCGCAATGATAAAACCAGCGGTAGAGGCAATTACAAATGCCAGTATTTCCAGCGTACCATGCACCCAAATTACCATCACCGATTTCATACCCAGCCCTTTTGCAAAAAACATGTATTGGAAGCAGCCCAGCATCAAACCGTTTTGCCACATGGAAAATAACGTCCAGACTCCCACCAATGCACCGCCTGCCACCATCATCAACGCTACAAAACTATTGTTCATCGCAATCCATACAAACATGGTAAAAGGATTATCGCTTTTGTATACGCCAAACGGGTCGCCTTTTGCAATATTCTCTTCGGTCATATCTACGTAACCATCGCCCAGTACCCCTCTTATAAACGATTCATCTTTTATAGAACCAAAAATGCCTACGCAGGTAAACAGCACAAAAACAATAAAAGTAAACAACAGCGTTTTATGATATTTTTTAAATAATAAGGGCAGCTCGTACTTCCAAAATGTAAAAACGCGGTTATATTTTTCTTTTTTATTTTGGTAGATGTTTTGATAGATACCTGCTGCAATGCTATTTATCCAGCGGGTAACCTTGCTTTTTGGGTAAAAAGTTTTTGCGTAAGATAAATCATCTACCAGGGTAATGAACCGTTCTGCAGTCTCATCCGGGTCGTCGGTTTGTGTACGCTGGTAAGCATTCCACTTATCTACATTCTTTTTTATGAACATCCCTTCACGCATTTGATAAAAATAAAGAAAATCTGCGTTAAAAATGCATCTCGTTTTAAAAGAAATAGAAAGGCTGATTGAGCAGATTAAAAATGATTAAACGGATTTTATTGTGATGGCACTTAGTAAAACTGGCGATGTTCAAGGCAAAAATTTTTTAAGTAATGGTTGGGGATATATTACCAAACAAATCAGGATCAGCTCTGTTTCAATCCGCTTAATCAGCATCCCAATCATTGCGCATTATTTTTTTGTTCAAAACTAAATAGTTAATTTGTAGCATGTCCGTTATACAAATAGCTACGCCATTTAATATTGATATAGAATTTGAAGTTGCCGAATTTCACAAGCGGCTGCTTGCTTACCTAATCGATTTCACGTTGATACTCCTGTACATGTTCAGCATTTTATATTTACTTTATGGTGGCTTTAGGGTAGGCGAAGGAAGCGCCGGGCTGGTGCTGATACTGCTTGTTATACCTACGCTTTCTTACACAACAGCAAGCGAAATTTTAATGAACGGGCAAACCATCGGTAAAAAATTGCTACACATAAAAGTAGTGAGCCTTGATGGCGGCGAACCCACGCTGGGACAATATCTGCTCCGCTGGTTTATGCGTTTTTACGAGTGGGCATTCATCATCTTTACCTTGTTTTGGAACAATGGATATACAGGGCTGATATGGTTATTTATTGGTGGCATCAGCTCCATCGTTATCATGAGCATCTCTGCCAAAAGCCAGCGTTTAGGCGATATTGTAGCTGGCACAGTTGTAGTAAATACAAACTCTTCTTTAACGGTTGATGATACTATTTTTATGCATGTTGCAGAAGAAAATTATAAAGTAAAATTTCCCGAAGTAATGCGCCTTAGCGACCGTGATATCAACACTATAAAAAATGTGTTGAACCAAACGGCAAAGACCAATCAATACGATATGTGTAACCGGGTGGCATACAAAGTGCAAGGCGTACTAAAAGTTTCTACAGATATGTATGCGATTGATTTTTTGGAAAAAATAATGGAAGATTATAACTATTTATCTACGAGGGAATAGCCTCCCAGCCCTCCAAAGGCTACCGTTAGGACACCTCTTTTAAAAAAGACCGTGCTAATTTCCAACCTTCAAACATTGCGTTGAACTTATCCAATCCTCTTTTTAAGATGATTGGCCCCGGAGGGCGCTTGCTGTTATAATTCTTCCACCCGCCTAACCGGGCTATTATCCAAG
>JANXVN010000143.1 GCA_025351645.1 Ferruginibacter sp. | reverse complement strand
AACTCAGCGTATACCTCCAGGATGGAAACCTGCACATTGATAATAACCTGGTAGAAAATAGTATTCGCCCCGTAGCCATTGGCCGTAAAAATTATCTGTTCGCCGGAAACCATGAAGCCGCACAAAGAAGCGCCATGCTGTACAGTTTATTTGCCACCTGCAAGCTCCACAATGTAAATCCTATCGAATGGCTTACCTACGTTTTTGAAAATATCAACCAGCATAAAATAAATAATATAGGCCAATTGCTCCCGAAAAATTATGAAGCATTAATCAGTAAGAAATGATGGGGTTGGTAGAGGGGATACGCATTAATTGAAAAAAAATGACGGGGTTGGTAGAGGGGATACGATTAAACTGCAACAGGCTAACAGTACCAGTAAACATAAAAATGTTTTTACTATTAATAAATCCATCTACTAGCAGTTAATAAAAAATAAATAGGTTAACACATGTTTTAACATAAATTAGCCAAAAAACTACCATGAGTTTACAATATTTCCCCAGGTTAAATGCTTTAAAAGCTATTATCTCCCTGGCATTTTTTCTTTTAATCTCGATATTTGCAATTGCGCAATCGGATAATATTACACTTAATAGTAAAGAAGCAAATACCTTAGACAGATTAGAGGTGCTATTGCAAAATGATTCGATATTTAACTATAATGCTGTAAAACCCTTAGATAGGTTGACAGTTACCAGGCGGATAGAATACCTGGACTCGCTCGACAAAATGAGCAATTTACCATTTAAATTATCGACGGTAGACCGGTATAATATCAACCAGTATTTACTGGCTAATGCTACCTGGAGAAATAATTGGCAGGATACCCTGGAACCTAAAAAAGGTATTTTTAATACTTTTTATAAAACCCCTGCACACTTTTTTACAGTAAATGACAAAATCCTTTCTTTAAATATTGATCCGGTTTTAAATTTACAGCTAGGCCACTCAAACGATGGTAGCGAAAAGCTGTACACTAATACAAGAGGCATACTGGTTAGTGGAAGCATCGATAAAAAAATTGGTTTCTATACCTACCTATCGGATAACCAGGAGAACGTGCCTGTTTACGTTCAAAATTATGTAGCGGCACACAATGCCGTGCCTGGCGTTGGGTATTATAAAGCTTATGGTAACAGCGGCAGGGCTTACGACTATTTTGATTTTAGAGGCGGCATATCTTTTAAAATAGCAAAATACATCAATGTACAATATGCATACGATAAGCTATTTATTGGTAATGGTATCAGGAGTTTGTTTTTGAGTGATTTTAGTAATAACTTTTTATTTTTAAGATTAAATACGCGTTTGTGGAAGTTGAAATATGAAATGATCCTTGCGCAAACAATACAATCTGTACCACAAGTTGGGAGAGAATTAAAAAAACAGAATTATATGGCCCTTCACCATTTAAGTTTCCAGGCTTCTAAATGGCTTAATATAGGCCTCTATGAAAACACTATGGAAGATGGTAAAAATGGGTTGCAATTGAGTTATGTAAATCCGCTTATATTTTATAGGGCTGCCGAGTCTAATTTAGGTGCTGCCGGCAAAGTAAGTGTAGGGGTAGATTTTAAAGCAAATATTGCAAAAAGGGTCCAAATATATTCTCAGTTTTTAATAAATGAATTTCACATTAAGGAGATTGTCCGGTATAATGACGGAGCTTTTGTAAATAAACAGGCTTTTCAAATAGGTGGTAAATATGTTAATGCATTTACAATAAAAAATCTTGATTTGCAGGTAGAATATAATGTTATCCGGCCTTTTACGTATACCAATTTTGATAGCGTTACAAACTTTACTCATTATAACCTACCATTAGCTCATCCACTTGGGGCAAGCATAAAAGAGGTACTTGTACTGGCCCGTTATCAACCTTTACCAAAATTGTATATTGTTGCTAAAGTTATTTCGTATTTAAAAGGGTTAGATTCTGCAGGTGTAAATATGGGGGGCGATATCTTTCGCAGTTATACTTCCCGTTCAAGGGATTATGGATATTTTATTGGTTCAGGCATACCTGTCCGTAGTACTGCCGCTAGCCTTAGTGTGTCTTACGAACTTTTTGAAAATGCTTTTCTTGATTTTAATGCAACGCATAGAACGTATAATGTATCTGGCCAGCCAAATAGCAGTGTATTATTTTATAGCTTTGGTTTTAGGATGAATATTCAGCGAAGAGAATTTAATTTTTAGTGCTAAGTTGTACCAATCGCTCATAAGATATTTTGGGCTTTGTAATCAATTGTAAAGTAGTTTTATTTGGGTGAGCCGTACATTTAAGGGTAAACTATTCAGCCTGGCGCAGCATTACCTTCTTGTTGCATAGTATTAGTAATCGCCGTTTACGTTAATAAAATTAATTGTTACAGCATGTAATTGAAATAAATTGATTAAATTTAAACCAGGTAAAAGGGTGCTAATAAACCAGTAATAACAAACTTATAAATTTGCCTTTATAATTGAAGGGATACTAATTCACACAATAGTTCATTAATCAAATTATGCTTACTAACACACCACCACAAGCCTCTTTATTTCCTAAAAAACATGCGCTTGCTATTAGGATATGGCATTGGGTAACTTTTAGCCTTTTTACAGCAACCATCGTTATGGTATTATTGGCCAATACATTGTTTGATACAAAACCAAATATTGCCATGGTACAAGATCAGGTTAAAGAAAAAGGCGGTATGGTAACTACAGAACAAGCAAGGAATGTTGCCCATGAATACCGCGATAAATTGTGGAATACCCATCGGATTATAGGCTATTTTTTGGCTTTTGCTTTGTTGAGCAGGGTAGTAATTGAAATTGCCCTTTCGAAAGAAGAAAAAATAGTAAGCCGGATTAAAATAGCTGCAGGGGTAACAAAAGTTAATAGGGGGATCGGCTCCGATGCACGGCATTACCTCACCGTAAAATATAGTTACCTTATCTTTTATGGCTTATTTTTTATAATGGCGTGTACCGGCTTAATATTATCTTTTGAAGATGTTGAATTTTTAAAGCCTATCCATAATATAGCAAGATCAATCCATAGTTTTGGCCAGTATACAATTTACGGATATATTGTTTTTCATTTGATAGGCGTTGTAAGGGCCGATGTAACTGAATATCCCGGAATTATTTCGCGGATGGTAAACAAAGGGAATGCGTAGATTTTTATAATAGAAGTTGCCCCCGATAGGCTAATATACCATCATGTAATATTCGCCGTAACTCCTGTGGTTCGTTGCCTCAGCCTGCCACAGCCCTAATACATGCGTGGGAGGTAGGGACAAACCACATCCACACAATATGCAGTTGCAGGCAAGGCAAGGGGCCTGGCGCAATTTGGAGGGATACGAAAGCTTTACTGGCTTGAAACTGATAGATGCCATTATCAAGAACCAATACAAAGCAGGCAATAGGGCTGAAGCCCAGCGCCTGGGTAAACTACACTGGCAGGGAAGCAAATAATTTAATACTCATAAAAACCATTATGATCAATTTACCTGATGTTGAGACTCAGATTTACCATGCCACGGATTTTAAAAGCCTTATTTCCACACCTTTTCACGGAACAATAAATGCCCTCTGCTGGCCCCGGGAACTAACAGGTGATTTTGGGGAGATTGTAAACAAAGTTGCGCTTAACGAAAATATTGTGGAACTTGATGAAGGAGGGCTTTGTGCACTTCAGTTGAGTGAACAGGGAAACCTTGCCCGTGACATCCTACTAAATGATTTGAAGCTGCTGAAAGCTCATGGGGCATCGCCAGTCCTTAATTTGATAAGGTGCTATGAGCGGGATGATGCCTACCCATTTTTTCCCACGGATGTTTATTCTTTTCATGTAGACCGCGCTGTTGTACCAACCGATACTTTTTTATGCACTTACTATGGCGAGCCGAGTGAAATATTGCCCAATGCACAAGCTATACAAAAAGTGCTTGTTCCAGAAATACGTGATGGGCTTAAAAAATTATATGGTGGGGAACCCGAAGGTTTTGAGTCATTTTTAAGTGAGTATTTCTTTGATCTGCATTACCTGGCTACACCTGCCGCACGGCCTTTAAACTTAGGACTGGGTAACCTATGGAAGTTGGCGGTAGATCATGCTGGTAGCCCGGTTCCTCCTTGTGTTCACCGTGCTCCAAAGGAAAAAAATGGACAGTCCCGTTTGCTGCTGATTTGTTAAATGCAAATTCTTTAAAAGCCTTTATAATTTTATGCCAATAAATTTATAATAAAGAGGTGGGTATAACTAAAAGTAGAAGTTATCGGCAGCATAAAATTTGATACTACAAATTATGGCTAGCAAAAAGAAGTTACACAATTGACGGTATTACATGCGGCATCTATAGAAAATAAAGAAATGGAATTGCAAATACTAAACAGGCGTAAACAAAAATGGGGTTGATAAAATCAACCCCAAAAAATATAAA
>JANXVN010000009.1 GCA_025351645.1 Ferruginibacter sp. | reverse complement strand
ATGTTTTTGGTAAGTTAGTTTTGGTTAAGAAATAATTTAAAAGAAAAGGTGCTTAACATTTTCATATTACGGCCTTATAATTTTTTAAGGCAACACAGTTACTTTTTTATCTTCAATTTTAAAGTGTACATCACTGAGTTGTAATATTTTAAATACTTCCGAAATATTGGTATTACGGGATATTGCGCCGACAAATTTCTCGGTAGTGATGTTGCCTTTATATTCTACTGAAACATCGTACCAGCGGGCTATCTGGCGCATCACCGTTTTTACGTCGGCATCTTCAAAATGAAAAATACCATTCTTCCACGCCACTGCTTCTTCTATGTCAGCATCTTCAATTACCTTAAAATTACCTGCCTTATTCATTTGCCCCTGCTGGCCAGGCTTAAGCATACTGTAACATTGTTGCTTATTAATTTCACGCTTCCTTCCAGCAAAGTGGTATTAATAAGCGGCTCATCCGCATAAGCGTTCACATTAAAATGAGTGCCCATTACTTCTACCTGCCCTCCCTCGCCTGATAGTGAAGCTATCTTTACAATAAAAGGCTTAATCACCTTTTTATCCTGCAAATGCGCTACTTCAAAATAAGCTTCGCCAGTAATGCTCACCACCCTGTTTTCGCCCACAAATGTTGTAGGATAGGTTATAGAAGAGGAGGCAGACTAGTGGAAGCAAAATTTTTTTTCTATTTAAGTTAAAAATTTGGGGGGAGTTTAATTGTTGCTTAGCATGGCAAGTATACAAGCAAGTAAAGAAAGCGGCAGGCTACTATGCTCTTTCATAAATTCACGGATGGCTTGCAGGGCTTTAACCAGGTGGTTACGCACAGTATTTTGCGAGATGTTTAATTGCTGTGCTATTTACTCATAATCCATGTGGTGCTGCCGGCTGAGTTCGTATACATTTTTTTGCTGCGGCGGAAGATTGTTTACGGCCTTTTGTATAAGTGCCGCACTATCCCGAAGGTGCAATGCTTCTTCTGTATTATTGTTGGTAGTATCTTTCAGCTTTAGTGCCAGGCGTTGCATCATCTTGCTTTGGTTGAGGCGTTTTTTTATATGGCCTAAGTATGGTTGGCGGTAATTGTTAAGATGTATGCCTCCGGAACATCAATGGCAGCAAGCTTTTTCTGATTATTCCAAAGCTTGATAAATATTTCTTATGTCACCTCCTCCGCGAGTGTAACATCTTTTATCATTTTTAAAACAAACGGATAAATACGTTTATCATAACGACGGAACAGCTCAGAAAAAGCAGCTTCATTTTTCTGAGCTATCAATTGAAAAAGATTGTGGTCGGTAAAAGTTGAGCCCAACTAAAAATAACTTTTTGATGATGATGAATTTACATTGTATGTTGTAACGTACCTGTTTAAAGATAAGCAAAAAAAAATTCTTTACCAGATGGGCCGGTTGAACCAGTAAATAAAATTGTAAAAGGCTTATCTACCAATCTAATTTTATAAGCGATACGGCTTGGCGGGGCAAAGCAATACTCACCAATAACTTACCATTTTTTACGGTTTTTTTTACAGGCCTGCCAACAGTTGCTAATTGCCCGGCTTTTTCTAAAACAGCTATTTGCACTGTAGTAGGGCTTTGAGGGGAACCCATATTTTTCCAGGCTTCGTAACTATTGCTATGGGCACTATCAATGGTATATTGAGTAAGCGTAACAGCCCTTGCAGCAATACCGGCAATAGTAATGCTTATAGGTTCAGCAGTACCTTTAAGGGCTAGGTCATGGTAATTCCAAACCATAACACCGGCAGTATTTTTATCACTGCTTGCCAGCACGCCAATTTCTGTCTGCGTGCCTCTTATGCTACTATCCACCACCTGTTGCAAAGGCGCCATACGCTCACTAAAAGTACGCACGCGCTTGCCACTCATTTTACCAAACATACGAAATACATTTAGCACAGGCTTATCAACGCCATTAGTTGCAAGATCGCGAAAACCGTAAAACCAGGGTTGGTTTTCAAACTCAAAAGACCAGGAAACTGCACCTGCAAAATTAATATTGTATTTATCGGCCAGTAAATATTCGCGGGCAAAACAAGCTGCTGTGTAACTGCTGTACATAGTTCCGTTGCGGTAAGCATTTTGCGGGTTGGTTGCCATACCGCATGCAGCGCAGCCTTCAGGGTCGCTTTCGCCAATTATTACCGGTAAGTTTTTTGTTTCGGGGTAAGAAGAAACTATTTTAAATCCGGTGGCAATATCCTGCAGTTGTACCGACATATCCATGCGTACTACCTCATTAATAAGCTTAGGGTTACCCTTAGCATGAAATAGTATAGCTTCCATAGGCGAGCCTATTTTGCCTGTTGCATAATTGGTGCCGCTGATGCAGTGTTTTATAAAGCTGTTTGTCCATACTTGCGCTTGCTGGCTGCGTTGTCCGGCAATGTTTATGCCGCCAACCCTGGCGGTAGGCAAGGCTCTTTTTAAGCCATCGGCCGCATAATCGTACAATTTAAAAAAGTCTTCCATACTGCCTTTCCAGTAAGCACCGTTTGGCTCGTTCCAAACTTCCCAATACCAGCTTTCCACTTCTTTTTTACCGTAGCGGGCCACACAATGCTTTACCCATTGGTACACCAGTTCGCCCCATTTTTTATAATCTTTAGGTGGGTAGGCCCAGCCTGTAATAATGTTTTCGTAAGGGTCGCCTGGCTTCCAGTAATGACGGTAAGGTTCGGGATGTGTTGATAAGGCCTGCGGCATAAAACCTATTTGCGCCAGTGGCTTCATGCCGCGCTGTACGTAGGTATCAAAAATGCTGTCAACTATGTTCCAGCTATATATTGCATTGCCTGCGCTATCTTCCGTATACATATTTGTGCTGCCCCATTTAAGTGCCGCCTCGCCATTGCCGGTTACCATCAGGCTATGCGTGCGTACGTACACAGGCACCGGGCTTAATTTTGAAATTTGGGTAAGTAATTTCTTCCCATCTTTCATGTAAGTGTAGTTAGGCTCATCATACCCAAACCAAGCCCAAATAGGGTTCATGTTCCCCGTAGGCTTATCTAAATTTACAGTGATTGCTACTGGTTTCGCAGCTTGCGCTTTACCTGTATAAGGATGACAAGCAAACACCATTAAACTTGCAATAACTATTGCGGATGATTTAGGGCTATTCATTATTATTGTTTTAATGGTAACATAGAGATAAGCTATTTGCATTTTTACCGGAACCATTTATTTAGATTTTTAAAAAATTCGACCTACTGAAAATAGGATTAATTACCTGTAAAGTCAGTAATCAACAGAAAAAATTATTACTGCAAAAACCTACTTGAGGGTTTTGATTTATAATATGAGATGGTTGCTTAATCAAATTAAATATAGTTGCGGGTAAGCCAAAGGAGCTATTGCGGATAAAAGAGAATTTGCTACTATTTATTTTATGTTGTGTATTGAATATTGGGAACAGATAATTGTGTTCCGCCTGCATTATTGTTTCACGTATGCCTGGGTAAAATTTTTCATCAGCATGTTTCCGAATAAAAAAATTATAGAAATTATTACAAGTAGCTTTTCCGGCATTTTGAGGGGCGGCTAAATATTTAATGTAACAAACGATATAACAGGGTTCAATTACATCATTAAAATGCTATGTATGTGCAAGGCTTATTTTCCATTGCCTGATAATACTATCCTTATTGTTTGTAGAAGTATCCTTATATCCAGCACAACGGATATATTTTCTATGTACATGATGTCGTATGGCATACGCTGTATCATTTCGCTAACGGAGCTAGCGTAACCAAATTTTACCATACCCCAGCTAGTTAAGCCTGGCTTAACTTTTAAAAGGTATTTATATTCGGGGCGTTGTTCAACAATTTGGTCGCAGTAAAATTTCCTTTCTGGCCTCGGGCCTACAAGGCTCATATCACCTTTAATGATGTTCCATAGCTGGGGCAGTTCATCCAACCGCCATTTGCGCATAGTTTTGCCCCATAAGGTAATACGTGGGTCGTTGCTGCTACTAAGCATCGGCCCATTTTGTTCTGCATTTTGTACCATGCTCCTAAACTTAATTATATTGAATGGCTTGCCTTTAAAACCAAGCCGTTGCTGCAGAAAAAATACGGGACCTTTAGACGAAAGCCTTGTACGTAGGGCGGTGTAAAACAGCAATGGTAACAGAAGGAAAAGACTGATAGCAGCTATGGAAATATCCATAAAACGCTTAATGTTTTTTTGCCAGGAAGGCAACAAGCCACTGTGTACATCAATTAGTGGCATGCCTGTTACGTTACTTGTTTGCACGGCACCACTAATGATATCAACAGCATCTGCAGTAATTTTTATGTTTACATCCTTATCGCTTAACTGCCTCAAAATTGTCGTTAGCGTATCTCTTTCATTTTTTTCAACTGTAATAATTACTTCCTCAATGGTATCTTTATCAATTATGCTGTCAATGGCATCCAGGCCATTGTATTTTTTTATAGTTTTGGGTAGCCTGGTATTTGTATGAGTGTTGATACTTAAAAAACTGGTAATACGATAACCGGTATTAGCATTAGTAGAGATAAAAGAATCGAAAAACTGGCTGGCATTTTTGCCTGAACCTATCAATAAAATATTAAAATGTACTTTGTTATTTTTAAGTTGGTTGCGTGCCCTGCGCAAAAATAAAAGCCTAAGCAAAAGGGTACAAAAAAATACCGGAAAAAGAAGGCTATAAAACTCCTGGTAATAATTCATATTATCGCCATGCGGGTTTTTAAGGATAAAAAAGAAAAGCAGCCCCAGGCAACCAATAAGGCATACTATTGTGGTACGTAAAAACTCGTTAATAGCAGATTTATGGTAAATACTTTCGTAAGCACCGCTTAAAAAATGTAGGCTTAGCCAGCCGGAAATATACAATACGCCCCCCAAATAAAACCCTGGTGGAATACTGAAGTTGTAATGATAAATTACGGTGCGTAAAAAATAAAAGAAAAGCCAGGTAAGCGCAGCACTGATTACATCGCAGATAATATACCAGTTGATATTAATTCGGGGCTGTTTCAATATAAGTTTTAATAAGGTGTTAAAGGAAGTTGCTAAGGAATAGTTTTTATTTTATCCAGTATTTGGTGTGCTACATCCATGGCCCTAAACCCATCTAACACATTTACCGGGGTATCGGTATTGTTTATTATGGCGGTATAAAACGCTTCCAGCTCCGTTTTTATTGCATTGCTATCTTCAATGATTGGGTTGGCTATTGCAATTGTTTTTTTACCGCTGTTGGTCTCAATGTCGAATGTAAAAACGTTTTTATCACCAGGTGTATTAAGCTTAATGATTTCCGTTTTCTTATCTAAAAAATCAATACCGATATAGGCATCTTTTTGAAAGAGGCGCATCTTCCTCATTTTTTTCATAGAGATGCGGCTGCTGGTAAGGTTAGCCACGCAGCCATTATCAAACTCTATGCGCACATTTGCGATATCAGGCGTATCGCTCATTACAGCAACTCCCTTAGCAGAAATAAATTTTACATTACTTTTTACAAGGCTTAAAATTATGTCGATGTCGTGAATCATCAAATCGAGTATCACGCTAACATCTGTACCACGTGGATTAAATTGTGCCAGCCGATGTACTTCTATAAACATTGGCTCTAGCGTGTGCCCTTTTAAAGCTAAAAAAGCGGGGTTAAACCTTTCCACGTGCCCTACCTGAAATTTTATATTGGCCTCCCTGGCAAGGTTGACAAGCTTTCTTGCTTCATCCATTGTATTGGCTAACGGCTTCTCTACAAAAACATGCTTGCCTTTAGTAATAGCTGCTTTGCATAAATCGAAATGTGCCATTGTAGGTGCCACAATATCTACAGCATCGCAGGCTGCAATTAATTCGTCTGAATTATTAAACCTTTTAAGCTTATATTTTTCAATAACCACAGCGGCATTTTCCTCATTAGGGTCAAAAAAACCAACCAGTTCCACGCCATCTATTAAAAGCCAATTATTTAAATGAAATTTTCCGAGATGCCCTACTCCCAAAACACCAACTTTTAGCATAGCAATATTTGTTTGTTCAAAGATAAGCCCCTTATTGCTGAGGCAAGGATACAATGTACCAAGCTATTGTTTTGGGGCTGCACTGAAATGAGGCCACCTTACAATTAATTGATTAACAAAAATACTGTCACTTAATTAAATGCTGTTAAGTTAAGGGCTTTCCTCTCCTTTGGAGAGAGTTTGGGTGAAGTAAAGACAACCATTTAAATCTTTACCTTAACGGCATTGGCATTGGCATTTGATTATTAATTAAGCGAGCCGATAAATTACTCCGGCAACTCGTTCCAGAAACCCATTTTGCTAAATTTTACAATTCGCTGTTCGCATCGTTGCGCTGCAGGTATTTGTTTTAATTCTTTTATAACCGGTATCAGGTATTGCTTTAAAATTTCGGCAGCAGCGGTATAATCCCAATGGCTTCCGCCTGCGGGCTCTGGCACAACGCCATCTACCAGCCCAAACCTCATCATATCTTCGCCAGTAAGCCGCAACTGTTCGGCAGCAGTTTCTTTTTGTGCCCAGCTCCTCCATAAAATGGCACTACAATTTTCCGGAGAAATTACTGTGTACCAGGTATTTTCCAACATAAAAACCCTGTCGCCCACGCCGATGCCTAAAGCGCCACCACTTGCCCCTTCACCAATAATTACGCAGATAACGGGCACTTTAAGGCGTATCATTTCAAAAATATTCCGGGCAATAGCTTCGCCTTGTCCGCGTTCTTCCGCCTCCAGGCCTGGGTATGCGCCAGGAGTATCTATTAAAGTAATAATGGGCTTATTAAATTTTTCGGCCAGTCGCATCAATCGTAATGCTTTGCGGTAACCTTCGGGGTTTGCCATACCAAAATTTCTTATCTGGCGCATTTTGGTATTAATGCCTTTTTGTTGCCCGATTATCATTACCGTTTCACCATCAAGGTCTGCAAAGCCGCCTACCATTGCTTTATCGTCCTTAACATTCCTATCGCCGTGCAGCTCCACGAAGTTGTTGCACATTTTATTTATATATTTTAAAGTATAAGGCCTATCAGGGTGGCGGCTCAACTGTACTTTTTGCCAGGGCGTAAGATTAGCGGTAAGCTCTCTTTTAGCATCGTTAATCTTTTGTTCCAGCACTTTAATGTAACCGCTTACATCGGCCTTGTTTTTTTCAGCAGAGGCAGTTATTTGTTCCAGCTGATCATATAAGTCTTTAACAGGCTTTTCAAAATCAAGGAATTGTCGCTTTTTAAATTCAGGCATAAGAGCAATTTACAGTTTTGTAATTAGGTGATGAAAATAAATAACTAGCCACAAAAATAAGCCATCAAAATTTTTAATAAAAGTTTTGGCTAAGAAAATGAAAAACATATCTTTGCACTCCCGAAAAACAAAACAGCATTTTAAAAGTTTTGTTGAAAGAAAAGGGGTAAAATGGATTGGTAGTTCAGTTGGTTAGAATGCCGCCCTGTCACGGCGGAGGTCGCGGGTTCGAGTCCCGTCCAGTCCGCTTAAATTTGGTTAAAACCCGCTCTTGTAGCGGGTTTTTATTTTCTTGGTCTATGATAACCTGATTTTACGAAGAACTTTACTTGTCTTTATCTTACTTTATATAGCTTGATAGATTAAAAATATAAAGGTACAGATTACGCCTTAATTGAAAGTTTGTATAAGCGTGACCCGTTTTGAAAACTCAAAGGCAAAAAAAAGCAGTGTTTGAAACTGGAAAATCCACGCAAATTGACCCCCTCCCGCCGCGTTAAACAGACCCCCTTCCGCCATTTCAAATTGACCCCCTAATTCCGGCTCAAATTGCCCCCCTAAAATAATAGAAAAAAGAACAGTTGTTTTTGTAGGAT
>JANXVN010000137.1 GCA_025351645.1 Ferruginibacter sp. | reverse complement strand
GTATCAATCCTGCTTGCAGTTGGGTATCCTGCAAATAAACCCGAAACTGGCAGAGAGTCAATTGTTTGCCCTGCTTTAATTATGATAGATGCGGGAGCATTGTATTGAGTACCGGCTGTAGCCCCTGTTGAGCTTGCATATATAAATTTTATTGTCCTATCTACGGATGATACATTTGTAACGCCGATTGGTAGATTGTAAGCAGCATTGGTACTTTTAATATAGTAGGTACCGATAGTATCTGCGGCCTGGATTGTATTGAATTTTACGAAAGCGGGCGCAACAATGTCCTTATCTACAACAAGGTTGTTTTTTTTGCAAGCAGCAAATAACAAGGCTCCACAAAATGCAATACCGGTATATTTTATATATTTTTTCATTTTAAATATTTAAGTTTATTTGGATTAGGGATTTTGGTCTGCGGCTGTCATGTGGTCATTATTGTCTAGTTCCCGCTGGGGGATCCTCATTAAAAATCTTGCATCAGCAGCACCTGTAGTGTATACGCCCGGGTCAAAACTTGGGGCACCATGGTTACCAGCTCCTGTTGGGCGATTAAGCCCTTGGTTTAATCGTTTGATATCAATTAGTGAAAAACCTTCGCCCCAAAGTTCAATCCTTCTTTGTAATAAAATTTCCAATAATAAACCTGCTCCACTAAATGCTGAAGCGCTGTAAGCAGGATTTCTTGTTTTAATTAAAGTTTCCAGAACGGTACGTGCCGGAGCATCTTGCCCCAACCTTTCATCGGCTTCAGCTTCAATAAGGTACATTTCTGCAATACGCATGTATAAGTAATCTGCTGCCCATCTATTATTAATATCAGCTACCTGATGTTTTAATTGATTGTAATCAGGGTTAGCCGTAGTTCCGGCACCTGGGGTTGTAAAAACTGTTTTTCTAATATCGCCTGCAGGAATTTGATCATACAAAGCCTTTGTTATTTTTTTTTGCCCACCTAAAGCTGCATATCCACCTGTACGGATGTCCATATGTGAAAAGAAGGATGCATAAATTGTAGCCTGGTCGGCAGGTATTGCCGAACCCCACATCCATTCCGGGTTACTAACTAAAGAAAAAGCACCAAAGGCACCGTACTGCGATCCGGTCATTAATGAATAGCCTGTCCTTGCTTTAGCGGCATAAGTTGCAGCAGTTGCCCAATCTTCCATTACCAAAGCTACCCTGGCATGTAACCCTTGTACCACAGATACATCGATAACCGCTTTAGAAGCCCTTGGTTTTCCGGTTAATAAAGTTTCTGCCTGGGTAAGGTCGGCAACTATTTGTGTGTATACTTCTTTTACGGTACCCCTTCCTGCACTTTCTACAGGAATTACTATGTGTACTGGCACACCTGGCTTGGTTTCATTTCCTTTGTAAGTTTGTTGAAAATAATTGATAAGATAATAATAAGCATACGCACGAAGGCCTAAAGCTTGTCCCTTTATCGCATTTTTTTCATCAGCTGCAGCATCAATTATTCCATCTGCTATAGAATAAATCCTATCTGCTGCTCCAACAACATCATAATAAAAATACCATGCATTATCAGACTGAGTGGCAGTTTTAGCACTTTGCCATGCCGTTAAACTATAATCTGCATTAAACCATCCATACCCTTGGCTATGCACTACCATATCATTGCCCATTAGGTCGCTTTGCAAGTCAAACGCTTTTTGGCCAAAATTATCATGGTCAGTACTTGCGCCTATACCAGCTGCAAATTGTTCTTTTTGAACGCCATTAAGTGCCGCATACACAGTATTAAGCTTACTAAATATTTGTTGTTGAGTTACCCCATTACTTGGCTTTGTTTCCAAATAATCTTTTTTACATCCTGCTATAAAAAACAACAGCATTGGAATGAGATATATTATCCTTTTCATAATTATATAATATTTATTATTATTGTAAATTAACTGTAAATCCAACACTCACGGTACGAAAAGGAGTATAAGTAGCATCTGCAGTGCCATTAAAAGCCCTTTGAGGGTCCATGCCTTTTTTAGCTGTAAATAGCCATGCATTATTTACATTACCAAATACCTGTATACCGCTCATGTGTAGGCCGTTAGAAATATATTTTGGCAATGTATAACTTAGCGTTACGTTTTTTATATTTAACCATGATCCATCTAAAAGCCATCTTGAAGACTGCCCATCCTGGCCAGCAATGGCGTTTTGTAACCTAGGCACAGTAGTTATATCACCTGGTTTTTGCCACCTTTCAAGTATATCGGTAGAAAATGCAGTACCCGCAGATCCCCGATGCATTATACTTGCATAATTGCCATCGTAAAATTTTGCCCCGTAAGAAAATGTGAGTAGAAAGGAAAGATCAAAATTCTTATAATTAAATGAGTTAGTAATGCCTCCTGAAATTTTAGGCAATGCACTTCCATGCCAATAAAGAGTAGCCGAGTTATAAACATTTGTAACTACCCTGCTGGTTGGTTTACTAGTTGTTGCATCTAATACATCTTTATAGTACAGGGCATCGCCATTTGAAGCATCTACACCAGCATATTCTGGTAGCCAGAAATCATATATACCATGCCCAACAAAGAGCTTTTTGGTTCCGTTCACTATTCCATTAAGTGTTTGTTTTGGCGGCAATTTTGTTATTGTATTTTTAAAATGAGTGAGATTTAAATCAATCCTCCAATTAAAATTTTTTGATGAAATTGCTGTATACCCTAACTGTAATTCTACACCGGTATTTTGCATTGTGCCAACATTACGGTACGTAGAGGCATAAGCAACATCGCTAATGGCATTAGGCACATCAAACTGTAGATTATCCGATATTCTTTTATACCATTCAAAAGTACCTGTTAGCCTGTTTTTAAAGGCTGCAAAATCAACAGCTAAATTTACTATCTTATTTTTTTCCCACAAAAGATTAGGATTGCTTTGCCTGATAGGCGTTGTGTAAGCACCTGTCCTATTGCTATAGTAGTAATTACCGTACTGGTAATATAAAGAATTACCATCAGCATCTAATAGTTCTTCATTCCCTTGCTCGCCATAACTACCCCTTAATTTCAACTCATTTAACCAACTAACATTTTTCAAGAAATTTTCCTGGGATAACCGCCAGCCTAGCCCAACAGAATAAAAACTGCCCCAACGTAACGAATCAATGAATTTTGAAGAACCATCCCTGCGTAAACTTGCAGATACCAAATATTTTTGGTCATAATCATAGTTTAAATTTCCAAAAAAACTTTCTATGCGATGGTTATCTGTATAAGAACTTGCTGGCTGAAATGATCCTGTGCCATTATCAATTTCTGTTTGGCCTGGAAACAAAAATCCTGATGAATTAGCGGATAAATAATTGTATTGGAATTTATAATTTTCATGCCCCGCCAATACTTTTAAAGAGTGTAAGCCAAAAGTTTTTTTCCAACTTAATATTTCATTACCCGTCAATGATATTTGACGATCATCGGTTTTTGTAGACCTGCCACCATCAATGCCGCCAGGAGTTGAAGGTGCAGCATCTCCGTACTGATTATTTTGATAATCGGTAACGTAATTGCCGAGATAATTTATCCCTAAAGTAGCCCTGAAAGAAAAATCATGTAAAAATTTTATTTCCGCAAAAGTGTTTGCATTGCCATTAAATATATTTCTAGTTTCATCATCCAAAGCAAGGGAACCTAATAAATTTGAACGGCCTGCGTAAGGCCTTGTGCCCATTTGCTCGGGCACGCCCCAATCTAATTTGTGCTGACCTAAACTATCGACAAATGCTCCGGTTGTTAAATCGTGCTCATAAACAGGGTAAATTGGGCCCATTTGGCGAGTAAAATAAAAAGGGTTGCTAGTTGCTGTCCCACCGCTTATCAAATCTTTTCTATTAGACATTGCACCATCTATATTTACACCTGCATTAAACCATTTTGTAGGGCTAACATTTACATTTAAACGAAGGTTATAACGCCTGTACCCAGAATTTTTAACAATACCCTCTTCATTTAAGTAACCGGCTGATAAATAATAATCGCTGGTTTCGCTAGCGCCAGAAAAATTGATATTGGCATTTGTACGGGAAGCCTGATGAAACAAGGCATCTGCCCAGGATTCGTTCCAAAGAGGCTTGGCTGCAGGATTCAATTTGCCGGTAGTAGGGTCAACCAATGTTGCACCAGCAACATTATAAGCATTATAAACCAATCCATTGGGACCTGTTAGTACTGCAGAAGCCTTTGAACCTGCTAATGTAAAATTATCGCCCTGGCTTAAATAGGCGTTGCGATAAGCTTCCCAAAAAAGTTCATAATATTGTTTGCTGTTAACTTCATTATATTCCGGTATTCCCCTGGTCATGTAACCCTGCCGCAAAGATGCTGTGACAGCTGTTTTGCCTTTTTTGCCTTTTTTTGTAGTAATTAAGATTACACCGTTTGCAGCACGTGATCCGTATAGAGCACCCGCCGAAGCATCTTTTAAAACTGTTACAGATTCGATATCATCAGCAGAAATTGCAGATATAGAGCCTTTATAAGGAACTCCATTCAATACATATAACGGAGCATTGCTGGAATTTACAGACCCTACGCCCCTTATAATTATACTTGCATCACTACCAGGCGCCCCGCCCCCATTTGTAGTTGTAATGCCTGGCACAAGCCCATCTAACATACGGGTAACGGATGTTACTTGCTGTTTTTGGATATTAGCCGAAGTAATTGTATTTTCTGAACCTGTAAATGAAGTTTTTTTAACAGTACCATATGGAACTTGCACTACAACTTCTGATAGTTCTTTATTAGCTAGTACTAAGGTAATATCTATATTGGGGGTTTTGCCAATGGTGATATTTTGAGGTTCTGCGCCTATTGAGGAAACAATTAAAGTTTTAGCATCTCCATTTATAGTTATGCTGAAAACTCCATTAGCATTTGTGCTAGTGCCTAATTTTGACTCCCTTACTATTACTGATGCATTGGAGACTGGTTGCCCCTGTGCATCCCTTACCACTCCGGTAATTATACGTGTTTGCGCAAAAATTCCTGACGAAAAAAGCAGGATGATGCACAAGTAAATTAATTTCTTCATAAGCCTTAATAAGTTTGTAACTTTTAAAAAATGATTGGATTGGTTTTAATAAAAAATAATTTTATTTACTAAGAATATATTATTTGCCTTATTTGAAAACACTCAACAGACGGTAAACTTTTTTGAGCAGCGATTATATAAAATCACAGAGGGCCTACATGAAAAACTACTAAGGGGAGTATAATAATAAAGGTTATTGGAATATATCATGTGGAATATTGGTTTATTCTAAAAATGCTAATTTGTAATAATTGTTAAGAAACAATCTTATAAATTTAATAACTATGACAATTCTTTATAAATTATAGCTGCATTAAAAAAATATATTTTTAAAAATTATACTGCAACTGGCATTTTATTTCTGTCTTTTTATTGCCGTTAATCTCATCAAGCCCAGTACCAACAATGGTTTGGTCTTTATAAATAGTCTGAGCAACCCGAAACCAAAAAGATAATTTTTTATTTATGTCAAAATTTACATTTAAATAATACCGAACACCTTTGCCATAAAACACCGGTATGGAATAACTAAATAACACATCGTTTTCAAAGGCATATAAACGGCTGTCATAGCCTTCAGTTTCAAAGTATTGCAAGCGAAAATTTCCTGAATATTTTTTTCTGGAAGGCTTAAACAAAATATCAGCATAAGATAAAAATCCAGTTTGTGCATTATTACCTTTTTTATCAAACCAACCCATTTCAACCCGGTTACGAAGCGTTATTTCGGCGTTTAATTTATAATTTATTTGTGTCCTTAAATTTTGCCTGGGCTTATCAATAACCGGTGTTACTATTTGCCCATAAGGGTTATAATTTTTTGATTTGGTTTCCGTGCGGTAACGTACATACATTTCCAATTGCTTATTTGGTTTGTAAGTAGCTTCAATCAAATAATCTGCTCCAACAGATGGCGCATTTACCAGGTATTTCAGCCATGGAAATTTGTAAAAATCAGCATAAGCATCTATCCGCCAAAAATCATTTGGCCTAATACTTATGCCGGCGTACATGCCTTTTTCATTGTTGGGAAAAGTGTTTTCCGTAAATGAATTGGTATATAAAGATTGGTATTTTGACGAGATATCCCTATATAACAAACTCATATCAACCTTACTATCTACGCTGATAACCAATCCGTTTACAAAAGCCTTATTAAAATTATTGGTGACAGCAGCTTCGCCAAAAAAATGCATGTTCTTTAAAGTGTAGCTATAATCAATGCTATAATTGCCCATATTTTTACCAGAAATCGCATATATGTTATAGGGGCTTTGCTGTTTATTGATGGGCAGTTTAAAATGATATTGGATAGCATTTACACCCAGGTGCCAGTTACTTTTATTATAGGCAATATTACCTCCAAAGGCAAGCTGCTGCTGCACTCGCTTATCATCCGTTTCGCTTTTTGTGCGGTGCAGGCCAGATGTTTGTAAAGAAGAAATATAATCCTCATTATTGAGCGTATCGGCTACAAAATTAGCATCTATGCTTTTGTAAGATGCGAACAAAGTTGCTTCCAAATTATTTTTGGCGATGGTTATGCCAAAGCCACGATGAAAGTTTACTTCGCCGGCAGAATTATAGGGCCGTAAAACCGCTAGTTGTCTTTTTATATTAATAACATCCGATCCTTTTTTAAAAGCCAGGCTTTGCCATTGCGTTAAGCCTTGCCCCATGTTCACTGTAAAATCTCCTAAAGCCAGTGATTTTATAATTCTCATATTCGTTACAAAAAGATGGGCAGCGTAAAAATCGAACCCTTGCTTTTGGGTGCCTTTAAAAAATTGCTCGCCAGCATCCTTCTCACCTGAAATGCCGTACTGTAGCAGGTTTTTATATTGATATTTATATCTTACAAATAATTTTTGTGCCGAGCCGGGGTAAAAATTTGTTGCGGTAGAAGCATTTAGTTTATACCCTTTCGATTTTTCCAGTACCTGCGTTGCCCTAATTAAAATTGTATTAGTGCCCTCTTTTAACCTATCGCTCAACGAATTAAATAGTTGTATTTTAATATTGACTGTAACAAACGGCCGCAATCTTTGTAAAGTCCTAACACGCCATCCTGGCACGGCTTGCAGCTCGTAAATATCAATAAAATTACCAAACAATTTGCGGTAAGCGATAAGGTTTTGTATTTGCATGGGCGATAAAATACTCAGCTCTTTCAACAATGTAGCATCAGCGGTATTAAGGTTGATAGGTTCTTTTAAAAACTGCTGCATCTGCTGCAAAAAAGAATCATCATCTGTTTCGTTATCATCATTATTTTCGGTGGCATCTTCTAACTGCTGCTCTGTTGTGCTGGAGGGATCTTGCGCAAATAAGTGCAAGGGAAATGACAACAATATAAGCAGGTACAAAAATTTCATAGCAGTAGTATAGGGTTAAGTTTGGTATCTTAAAGGCTTTCGGTGCTGGCAACTGCAACTGGCTTATTAAAATCCATTATTAAAAGTAGCCCTGGCGATAAGCCTAGCTGCGGATGGTAACTGCCAGTAACATCTAGCCTAAAATTGCTCCAGCTTACGCCAAAACCTGCATAACCGGTAGATGTTGCGGAGGATATGCCCACCCTTGCAAAAAATTTTCTCACAAACTGATATTGTACGCCGGTATGCACATCTACAGGAAAATTTTCTTCTTTTATAATTTCTGTACTCAAATAAAAGTTTTCAGAAACATCGTAGCCCATCCCTATTTTATAAGCCGCAGTTAGTTTTTCATTTGATGTAGAAAATTTGCCGCCTACGGGATTGTACACGTGCACGCCCATATTGAGCTTATCGGTTAAATGAACGATGGCTCCAATCTCAAAATCAACCGTGGAGGCGCTTTTGTAAGCAGGTACTTTATAACCGTAATAATTAAATTGGATGCCAACATCAACCTTATCACCAAGGCTTCGGGCATAGGCAAGCCCAATTTGGCTTTCATTAAAATTTTTAAAACCACTATACTTGATGCTAACGCCAAAATTTCCATTTTTTGTGGGGATGGCTGCTGCGATAGTGTACAAGCTGGTGGCGCTTAACAAAAACCTTCTTTCGCCATATACGCCGGTAGTAGTATTTTTTATTTGTGCTAAAGCAGCCTGGTTATTGAGGTAGCTAAATACATCGCCAAATTGTGTACTGTAACTTGCCTGCCCAAGGTAAATGGCTGAAACTGGTTGACGGAGGGATTGTGCTTTTGTGATTGCAGGCACAATGCATAGGAGTGCCATTGTGTACATTAATTTGTTCAAGTGGGTACGTTTAATAATAGCAATGTAAAGATAATTGTGCAACGAACCATCATATCTTAAATAGTAGTTACCTTTGCAGATGCAAATTTTAGATGGAAAAGTAGTATCTCAGTCTGTAAAAGATGCCGTAAAAATTAAGGCAGCCGCATTAAAAGCGGATGGTAAAAAAACACCACACCTGGCCGCTGTTTTAATAGGTAGCAATGGCGCTAGCG
>JANXVN010000134.1 GCA_025351645.1 Ferruginibacter sp. | reverse complement strand
TTGATAAGATAAAAAGTTATTTTAAACCCAAGCCTTCAACATCTTTTGTTGATCGCCCGGCTAATTGCCCGACCGAAAGATGGAATACCGTGTATAATTTTTGCTGTCCGCCAGATAAGCACATAGACCCTCAAAATAAATTTAATTGCATAGGCCCTAAAGAAAATCCTCCGTTGCCAATACCAGATGCAGCGCCTTCACCAAAAGGGGATTTTGAATCACCAGCTACGGATAATCAGTATGCATAAGCACTGTAAATAAATAATTAAATATGCCCATCATCTCCCTTGCCATACAAAAAGGCGGCTCCGGCAAAACTACTACTGCCATTAACCTTGCGGCAGCATTGCAGCTAATGGGCAAAAAAATTTTATTGGTAGATGCTGACCCGCAAGCCAACTTAACCCAATCGCTGGGCATTTTGCAAGAGCCTGATAAAAACCTTTTTACCGAATTAAAAAAACAGATGGAAGGCCAGGAAGAAGACCTTGAAAAAGTAATCATTAAATTGCCTGGTGGCATGCATCTGATACCTTCCTCCATTGAGTTGGCCGGTGCCGAGCTGGAGCTGGTAAGCGTGTATGGAAGGGAGCAACTATTAAGCTGGATGCTGAAGCCAATGGAAGATAAGTACGATTTTATTTTTATCGATTGCCCGCCCGCTATCAGCATGCTTACCGTAAACGCATTGGTAGCAAGCCGCTTTGTGCTTATGCCGCTGCAGGCAGAATTTTTGCCATTAAAAGGCTTGCGTAGTTTTTTGCATCATTTCAACAACATCGTAAAAATAAAAAAACGGCTGGGGCTCGATATTGATATATTGGGCTTTGTGCTAACTAAGTACGATGAGCACAAAAAAATGAACCGCGAAATAAGCAAGCAACTAGAAGATGAATTTGGCAGCAAGCTTTTTCAGGCCCGCATACGTACCAACATACAACTGGCACAGGCACAGGAAGCTGGCGTAGATATTTTTAGCTTCGATAAAAATACCAATGGTGCAACCGACTACCTGCAACTGGCAAAAGAATTTTTATTAAAAATTGCATAAACAAAAATTATGGCACACAACTATTCACCCGAATTTAATTATCTTTTTGAGCTGATACAATACAGGATAAACAAAAGCATTGATGCCGCCAACAACCAGCAAGAACCTATAAGGCCACCAGTAAATAGTTGGAACAAACATGTGGCGTCTTTTATTGGCGCTAACAATTTAACCAGCGATGCAGTATTGTTGTTGCTTGTTGCCATAGCGCCTTATGTGTACCCGCATTTATTTGATGATGCCATTGGCGAGCAATTTAGCAACCTTAACTTTCCAAAGATTGGTGGTACGCATGGCAAAAATTTCCGGGGTTTTTTGCCTACCGGCGAAACCGCTTTTTTTGTTATTTCCGGAGATGATGCGCAAAAACGAGGCGGGGTGCAGCAGCTATTCCAGGCAGATCATTTATTTGCTGAAAAAAAAGTACTATGGCTCGAAACCCTTCCTGATGGAGAGCCTCCGTTGCATGGGCGCATAATAATGTCGCCAGATTATTTAGACATGCTGATAGATGGCAAGCACGCAACCCCGCATTTTAGCATGGCTTTTCCTGCAAGGCGCATCACTACAAAACTTACCTGGCAAGACCTTGTGATAAGCGACGAATTACGGCAGCAGATAAATGAACTGGAGAACTGGCTTTGTTACAACGAACAACTGGTTAATGAGTGGGGCATGGGCGGCCGTTTAAAGAAAGGCTACCGTACTTTATTTTATGGCCCATCCGGCACAGGCAAAACATTTACCGCTGGGCTGCTTGGCAACCAGGTTAATAAAGAAGTGTATAAAATTGACTTGTCCATGGTGGTATCAAAATATATTGGTGAAACAGAAAAAAATCTGGAGCTGCTTTTTGCAAGGGCAGAAGATAAAGGCTGGATACTTTTTTTTGATGAAGCCGATGCATTGTTTGGCAAACGCACCAGTGTAAAAGATGCGCACGATAAATATGCCAACCAGGAAGTATCGTATTTATTGCAGCGCATAGAAGATTATAACGGTATGGTAATTTTAGCCACTAATATGAAGAACAATATCGACGATGCGTTTATAAGAAGGTTCAACTCCATACTTAAATTTTCGTTGCCCGATGCAGACCAGCGCTCGGATATCTGGAACCTTTCTTTCCCTAAAAATATGCGCTTTTTTAAAAAGCACATTCCCTTTACAAGCAGTTCTACATCAACTAATAACGAAAGGCACGAGACAATTAATATTGCCGAGCAAGTAAAAAAATACCCACTATCCGGTGGCAGCATCATCAACGTAGTACATTACGCCAGCATAAAGGCGTTAGAAAAGTTTCATCACGATAAAATTACTTTTGGCAACTTACAACCAGTGCCACAGCAGGTTGTAGAGCAAGTAGCCGGTACCCAGTTTTTCGATCTGGAAGAAGATGTTGCCGAGGCGCCTTCAATAGCCATTTACCTTTCGGATGTTTTAGAAGGCATAAAAAAAGAACTGCTTAAGGATGGGAAGCCGTTTTAAAACTGGCTTTGCGTTTACATTTATAAATCTTTTTCTACCCCGCCAATACATACGTATCGCCTTAAACAGGGAAAACACCGTGGAATCGATTAAAAACAGCCTGGATAGCACCTTTGGCGGCAGGGTGCTGTCCGAGCTAGCGTTACTGTACAAGCTGTTAAGATGGTTAAATATAGCCCCAAAAACATCAGAGGGGCGTTTACTGTTGGCATCGGACAGTGTACTCCTTGCCGGCACTTACTTTATATTGACATGATTGAGCTTGCCCTGATAAGCCTCAAGCCCCATGCAGGTTCCCCGGATAGAGCTGCATCCGGAAAGGACAGAAAAAAGCGTTGTCACAAAGTGTTCCCAGGCCTTCAGCCGCTTGTATTTATAGTCGGATCCCGCTTTGTGGATAATGGGGGCAAGTTCCTTTTTGGGGCATAAAGAAAGTATCTGGGACAGTATGTGCTGTCCGGCATACGCCGTAGATTTGTTCATTATTGTTAG
>JANXVN010000260.1 GCA_025351645.1 Ferruginibacter sp. | reverse complement strand
ACAACGAAGACAGCCATTGGAAATAAATTTGATAATAAGAGGAAGGAATGGCTTGCAGTTAAAAGGTATGGAAATAAACAGAACCAAACTTGACATTAGCTTTTACTACGAAAATGATTTTCAAGAAGAAGATGCCGTGATATGCAAAAGGCTTAACCAACAAAACGATAAAGGCATCGTATTGCTGTATGGCTTGCCTGGCAAGGGTAAAACAACTTATTTACGGCACCTCTAGGGAAAATAAAGAAGCGCATATTATTTTTATCACCTGGCGCAGCAGCAAATATTATGTATCCTGATTTTGTGGAACTGCTGATTGATAACCCCAATTGCGTGTTGGTAATTGAAGATGCAGAAAACATCATCATGGATAGAAAGATAAGTAACAACGCATCTGTATCGAACCTGCTGAATATTTCTGAGGGCTTACTGGCAAATTTTTAAATGTACAAACTATCTGCACATTCAACAATTCGCTAACGTTGGTAGATAGTACATTGCTACGCAAAGGAAGGCTTATTGCAAAGTATGAATTTGGAAAATTAGGCATCAATAGATTGCAGCGTTTATCTAATCATTTCGGTTTATCAACTACCATCAACGAGCCGATGACGATTGCAGAAATTGCTAACAAGCATGAAAAGAAACAGCATGAAGAAAGGGTGGAAGTTTTAGGGTTTAGAAGAAGTATAGAAAACGTAAGTTTATAAAAATATTGAGGATGCAAAAGCATTGCCTCATAAGCTTTTAGGTTTTTAAATTTATTAACACCATGAAAAATATTAAAGAAAGGTTACACGAAATAGAAGCCAATAAAAATATTAAAATGCTTTACGCTTGCGAAACAGGCAGTAGGGCATGGGGCTTTCCATCACCGGATAGTGATTACGATATCCGCTTTATATACATGCATGAAAGGGATTGGTACCTATCATTAAATCAACAAAAAGATACCATCGAAATAAAGGATGGAGAACTTGATATAACTGGTTGGGATTTGAGGAAGTGTTTGACTTTGTTAAAGAAATCGAATGCTCCGCTGATAGAAAGGTTTCAATCGCCTATAGAATATTTTGCAGTCCCTCAATTTAAGGATGACTTTAAAAAGCTGGTAAAGAATTATTATTCACCCATAGCCGTTTTCTATCATCATCACTCTTTGGCTAAAAAGTTTTGGGAAGAATTGAGAGACAAAGAGGAGTTTAAATTGAAGAGTTATTTTTATTTGATAAGGTCATTACTTTCCTGCAACTGGATAATAAAAGATGCGGCTGTATTGCCAATGGATATAGAAGGGCTGATGCTATATGTGGAAGATGATTATAAAAGCAAACTAAGAGAACTGATAGCTTTAAAAGCTACTGTTGGTGAAAAATATTTGCATAAAAGGGATGAGCAACTGCATGGCTGGATAATAAATCTGTTCAATTATACGGCTGTATCAGAACAAAACCTATTGGCAAACAAAGCAGATATATCAATGCTGAATGAATTCTTTTTAAAAATGTTATATGCAAAAGCTAACCATTGATTGGGTAAAAAATAACGGTCTGATAATCCTTGAAGTGATCACTGGCAGTAAGTCTTATGGGTTGGATACTGATACATCGGATACCGATATTAAAGGAGTGTTTGTGTTGCCTAAAAATATGTTTTATGGTTTGGAATATACAGGGCAGGTTAATAATGAAACCAATGATATTGTGTATTATGAATTGAAGCGTTTTGTAGAGTTGTTGAGTAAAAACAATCCCAATATTTTGGAGATGATAAGTTCCCCGGAAAGTTGTGTGTTGTATAAACATCCAATAATGGACATGCTGAAACCAGCAATGTTTGTTTCAAAGCTGTGCGAAAAAACTTTTGCCAACTATGCTTTTACACAAATAAAAAAGGCGTATGGTTTGGAAAAGAAAATAGTGCAGCCCGTAGAAGAAGGAAGAAAATCGGTATTGGACTTTTGCTTTGTGTATGAAGAAAAAGAAGTAATTCCTTTAAAGAAATTTATAGACGAAAAGCAACTAGAGCAAAACAAAATAGGTTTAGCTTCAATAGCGCATTTAAAAGATTGCTATAATTTGTATTATTCTCAACAGTATAATTATTCCGGTATAATAAAAAAATACAACGCCAATGATGTAAGCCTTAGCAGCATTCCAAAAGTAGAAAAACCAATTGGTATGTTGTACTTTAATAAAGACGGTTATTCCATTTATTGCAAACGCTACAAAGAGTATTGGGATTGGGTTGAAAAGCGAAATGAGGAACGTTATAAAACAACTTTGGCACATGGAAAAAAATACGATTCTAAAAACATGATGCATGTATTTAGGTTGCTGCTGGTAGCCAAAGAAATAGCGACAGAAGGAAAAGTAAATGTGTTTAGAAAAGACAGGAATTTTTTGCTCGCAATAAAAGAAGGCAAGTTTGAATATGATGAACTGGTACAAAAAGCAATGCTGCTGAAAGATGAATTGCCTTTGCTGTATCAAAATTCAGGTTTGATGGAAGGGCCGGACGTGGAGATGATTAATGAATTATTAATAAAAATGAGGGAGGTGTATTATGAGTAATGAAGAAATATTATATCCGGAGTTGATTGAGCATATAGGGATCTATTGCTGCTTTATGAAAGAAGATGAGCAAGCTGCATGGAGGCATAACCGTGCTTATGAAAGGCTTAAACATGGAAAAAAAATTAGCATCCACAAGTATCAAAACCAGGAACTGGATTTATCAAAAGAGGAGCATGTTTTAACGCTGCTTTAAAATGGCTATGAACAGTTTAAAGTAGTAACAGCCACAAGAATTATAATGAAAATAAAAATGAGTTACAATTAAACCTCTGCCCAGCCTGTAATAAAATAGCACGGACACCAGTAGCAAAGCAGTGTAGATTTTGTGACAACAGTTGGCGTAAAGAGGTTGAATAAAGTAATTTTAAACGATGCCAAAATATGACGCTGGCATCAATATCAATAAATAAAATAATGAGCAAATTAAAATTAACCGGAAAACAGATCCGTGCCATTGGCTACAATGAAGGGCCGGTGATAAGTGTAGCCATGCATACTATGTGCACACACTTTAAACACCATACAGAACAAGACGCTTTGCCAATATTAAAAGAGGTTTTGGAAGTACCGGAAATTACCTGGCAGATGAAGTTTTGGGCAAAATTGCAGAAAAGTTAATGGAGCCGACGGAACAAGCCGAAGCAATAGAAACGCCTTTAAATGCAACGGGTATTCATTACAACGTGTTCGGCGCAAAGCATATTGAAGATGGTGCTTTGGCACAAATGGCTATAGCAGCGAAGTTACAAATAACCGTTGCAGGGGCTTTAATGCCCGGTGCTCACCAGGGTTATGGCTTGCCGATTAGTGGCATACTGGCTACAAATAATGCCATCATACCATACGCCGTAGGCGTGGATATTGGCTGCCGTATGTGCCTTAGCGTATTTGCCATTATTACAGATGAATTAAAAAAGAAAGAAGCTTATTTTCAAAGAGAACTAGTAGCCAATACCTTGTTCGGCGCCGGATGGGAATTTGCCATCAGCACCGATAACGAAGTGTTGGATAGAAAAGAATTGAGCGAAATAAATTTCCTGCAGGGGCTGCAACACAAGGCTTTAAAGCAGCTCGGCACATCCGGCAGCGGTAACCATTTTGTTGAATTTGGCAGGGTAGAAATTATGGATACCGATAACCCCATGGGTTTAGCAGTAGGTACTTATGTTGGTTTATTAAGCCATAGCGGCAGCCATGGCATGGGCGCAAATATAGCCAACCATTACACGCAGATTACTATGCAAAAAACAGTACTGCCAAACGAAGCAAAACATTTAGCATGGCTTGGCCTTGATAGCGAAGAAGGGATGGAATACTGGCGGGTAATGAATTTGGCGGGCGATTATGCAAGTGCCTGCCACCATACCATCCATGCAAAAATTACAAAAGCCATTGGCGAAAAACCCATTGCCGTTGTAGAGAACCACCACAACTTTGCCTGGAAAGAAATGTACCAGGGCAATGAAGTTATCGTTCATCGTAAAGGCGCTAGGCCTGCTGGTAAAAATGTGCTGGGCATTATTCCTGGTAGCATGACGGCACCCGGCTTTATTGTAAAAGGCAAAGGCGAAGCGGCTTATTTAAATTCCGCAAGCCATGGTGCTGGTAGAAAAATGAGCCGTAGCATAGCTTTGGTAAACATCACCCATGAAGCTATGCAAAGAGTATTAGAACAGCACGGTGTTAAGCTAATTGGCGGTGGTTTAGATGAAGCGCCTTTTGCTTATAAAGATATCAACGAGGTAATGCAAAGCCAAACAAACCTAGTTGATGTACTAGGCAAATTTTATCCGGCCATCGTACAGATGGATGGTACAGATCCGAGAAAGCATAGGAACAAAAAGCAAGTAATTGCAGGTGACTAATATAACATAATAAAGAAAGCCCGTTGCCAAAAGTAACGGGCATTTTATTTAAGCCTATCGCAATCCCGGCCAATAATTTGCTTTGCAAAATTATAGACCGGGATAATACAGCAGCTATGGGCAACATTCCCGCCCGGCTGACGCCAGTCGGACGGGGTTGTTTGCCACCCTTCTACGGCATACCTATGTGGTACTCTTCCTCAATCCGCTACCTCTTGCTTTTTTGGGTAGCGTATGCTCGCTTTACGGTAACACAAGGGCGCCAGGCGATAACGGCCCAGGCTGCAAATAATGACCATAAACCAAAAAAAACTCATCACTCATCACTTATAACTCATAACTCATTTCAGTGAGCAAAATATTCTAATTTTGCCAAAATAATAAAATACAACGATTGGCATGGAGGATATAAAAAATTTATTTGCAACGTTCAGTAGCGATACCATTGTAAATATTGAAACAATACCGCAGAGCGGCGGAGACAGGGTTTATTGTAGGCTAATAACAGCAACAGGTTCTTATATTGCAGCACGTAACAACAACATAAAAGAAAATGAAGCCTTCATTTATTTTAGCCAGCATTTTAAAAAAGCCGACTGCCCGGTACCGGTAATTGTAGCAATAAATAAAGAGCGTACACTTTATTTACAGCAAGATTTTGGGAAAGCTTGTTTATTAGATATCCTGGAAGCAGAAGGCCATACAGAGCACGTATTTGAGCTTTATCAAAAAAGCTTGCTGGCATTGGCCAACCTGCAAGTAAATGGAGATAAGGCACTTGATTATAATTATTGTATCACCAGTGCCTCTTTTGGCAAACAAGCTATTTTAAGCGACTTGTTATACTTTAAATATTATTTTCTCGATACGTTAAAAATACCCTACGATAAGGAAAAGCTGGTAAGCGAATTTGATGCGCTTAGCACTTACTTATCCAATGCCGATCACAAATACTTTATGTTCCGCGATTTTCAAAGCAGGAACATTATGGTGAAAGATGATGCCGTACATTTTATAGATTACCAGGGTGGCATGAAGGGCGCCGTACAGTATGATGTGGCCTCTTTATTATGGCAGGCAAAAGCAGAGCTTAGCGACGAATGGAAAACCAAACTGCTACAGTATTATATTGACTGCCTGCAAAATATATTGCAGCAACCAATTGATAAAGCCAGCTTTGAAAGTGAATACAATGGTTATGTACTAATACGCTTATTACAAGTTTTAGGCGCCTACGGCTTTAGAGGGCTGTTTGAACGCAAGGCACATTTTTTAACCAGCATACCACTGGCCTTGCAAAATTTGGAATGGTTCATCAACAACAAAAAAATAGGTATCGGGCTACCCGAATTTGAAAAACTGTTAAGCCTGATAGTTGACAAAGAAATAGTGAAAAGGTTTGAGCCAATTAGGGCAGGCAAGGAAACTGCGTTACTGGTGAAAGTGAACAGTTTTTCATTTATAAAAAGTGGTTACCCTAAAGATGAAACAGCCAATGGAGGCGGTTTTGTATTTGATTGCAGGGGCATACTAAACCCCGGAAGGATTGACGAATACAAAAAATTAACCGGCAGGGACAAACCCGTAAAAGACTACCTGGAGCAAGAAACAAAAATGCCGGAATTTTTAAGTAATATTTATAACCTTGTAGATATTTCTGTAGAAGATTATATTGCCCGTGGCTTTGAAAGCCTGGTATTAAATTTTGGCTGCACCGGCGGCCAGCACCGCAGCGTATATGCTGCAGATGCAGTAGCAAGGCACGTACGCAACAAGTACGGCGTTAAAGTAAGCACTAACCATATCGAGCAAAAAATAACAGAAAAAAAAGGGTATTAATTATGAAAGCAATGATATTCTCTGCCGGGCTAGGTACCCGCTTTAAGCCCTGGACAAATGAGCATCCAAAAGCATTGGCTTTGGTAAATGGCAAATCTTTATTGCAACGCAATATTGAGTACCTGCAACAATATGGCATTACAGAAGTGGTTGTAAATGTGCATCATTTTGCGGATCAAATAATTGGTGCAATTGATAAAAGCAATGGCTGGGGCAGCAGCATAATCATTAGCGATGAAAGCAAGGAAGTACTGGAAACCGGCGGTGGCCTACTAAAAGCAAGTAAATTACTACAAGGCACCCAGCCTTTTATAACGCTTAATGTAGACATACTTACCAACCTGGATTTAAATAAGCTATTGGCTTTTCATCTGCAGCACAAACCTTTAGTTACTGTATGCGTTACAGATAGAAAAACTTCCCGGTACCTTTTATTTGATGAAACAGGCAGTATGTGTGGCTGGAAAAATACCAGTACCAACGAAGAGAAAATATCCATACCCAAGCCTGGCTTAAAGCTGATGGCTTACAGCGGCATTGCAGTTTTTGAGCCTTCTATTTTTGCTTTTATCAAACAGCAGGGCAAGTTTTCTTTAATTGATACTTACCTGGATTTAGCAAGCATTAAAACCATACTTGGCTACGAACACACGGGTGATGAATTGATAGATGTTGGCAAGCTTGAAAGCGTAGCTATTGCAGAAGCTATGTTTAAATGACAACAAATTCAATGGGTGCCTGTTACGAAAAATAAAAATCCTGCACACGCCCCATAACTAGTGGTAAAAGCTCCCTGAAAAACAACTGTAAAAAGTACGACGCCCGCCCGGCTGCCATTCGGACGGGCCTATGAAGCCCAATTTGGCTGCTGTATTGGCTGACAAAAAATGAACATAAAAAACAACGCCCAACTTATTAAAAGTTGGGCGTTGTTTTTTAAAGAGCTACTAAAGTGAACTATTTCTTTTGTGTGAATAACTCCTTTTTATCTACCACTTTTACTTTGTCTTTTTCCTTTAATGTCTTGCTAACAATATCGTATGGGCCAGTAATTACAGTGTCGCCTTCTTTAAGCCCATCGGTAACCTGTATGTAATTAATGTCCTGGATAGCCGTTTTTACTTTAGCTTTTTTTACAGTGCCATCGGTGTTTAAAACAAACACAATTACATCAAGATCGTCTGCGCTTGCTGTTGTTTCGGAGGTGCCATCAGCGGCTTTCTTTACGGTTTTAGTACTGTCTATTTTTTCTCGCGTGGTAACTGCATTAATTGGCACGCTTAGCACATTGGCGTTTGTTTTTGTTTGTATATCAGCACTGGCACTCATGCCTGGCCTAAAAGGATAACTTGTTTTGCCTAACAAGTCTGCGTAACTATCTGGCAACAAACGGATGTACACTTTGTAATTGGTTACATCGGTACTAGTGTTGGCGAGCGCGCTTTGTGTGCTGGCGCCGTTGTTACTGCTGGCTATCTGTGTGATGATGCCTTTGAATTTTCTGTCTGTGTATGCATCCACCGTTACGATGGCACTATCGCCCAAATGTACTTTTGGTATATCGCTTTCGCCGACATCTACCCTAATTTCTATTTTGCTCATGTCTGCAATGCGCAGCATTTCTGTGCCCGCCATCATGTTACTGCCTACTACACGCTCGCCTTTTTTAACGCTCAATAAACTTACTACGCCATCCATGGGTGCCAGTACTGCTGTGCGGCTTAAATCTTTATTGGCTTTTGCGAGGTTGCTTTGTGCGCTTTGCACTGCCGCCTGCCCGCCACGGATGCCTTGTTTGGCGGCGTTATAATTAGCAACTGCAGTAAGGTAACCAGCATTGGCAACGTTAAATTCGTTGGGGCTAATTACCTTATCGTCAAACAATTGCTTTTGCATCTTAAAGGTTTTTTCATTTTGGTCCATGGCTGCCTTTAAAGCGTCTAACGATGCCTGTGAGTTAGCTACCTGTGCCTGGCTTTGTGTAACGCCGCTAGCAGCCTGGTTGGCCTGTATACTATAAATATCAGCATAAATGCGGGCCACGGTTTGCCCCTTTTTAACGCTGTCGCCTTCCTGCACGGTAAGCTCGGTTATTTCGCCGCTAATATCAGGACTAACCTTTACTTCAATTTCCGGATATACTTTTCCACTGGCATTTACTATTTCGGTGATGGTACGTTTTTGTACTTTTTCACTGGTTACTTTAGTGCCTTCATCTTTACCAAAAGCGCCTGTTGCTTTTAACACCACCAATAACAATATTAATCCTACCAAACCAAAAAGTATCCATTTTACAGTCTTGCTCATGTCAGTGTAATTTAATATCCGGGGTTAAGCGGAGGGTGATGTGATTGTATTTAATTCTGTTACTTTATTATTTTTTGTGGCTTTATGCTTTTATAATTTGATGCCCTGGCCCCGATAAAATTCCAGCACTTTCATTTTAAAAACGTAATCGTATTGGTTTAATACATCCTGCAATTTAGCCGTGAATAAATTGTTTTGCTGCGTTATTAATTCAAACGTGCCAAGCATACCAACCTCATATCTTTTCTGCGAAAAATTGAGTGTCCGTTGTGCCGCTGCCACTCTTTTTTGGCTGGCATTAAATTTTTCCAGCGCCACAGTTGCCGCATTGTAAGCCTGGTAAATATTTTGCTTTATATTTTGGTTATCGAGGTCTGTTTGTAATTCTAAATTTCGGATATCTAATTTGCTGCGCTGATAATTACTGCTTAGCTGGCCGGCGCTAAAAATAGGTACGCTTAAGCTAAGGCCCACTTGTTGGCGAAAGTTATTATCCATCTGTGTAAAAAATGGTATACCTTTTTGTTTGCCGGCAATATTAAAATTCGGTGAGCTTACAAAATAATTTGTGGTTCCAACAGTAACTTGCGAGAGTGTGGGGGTATAGGTACCGTTTGGCAAGTAAATATCGGCTCTGGTGTTTAAGAAATTACTGCTCAGCCCTCCAAAAGCTGATAGTGTAGGATACATGGCGCCTTTAGCAGCTTCGGAAGCTTTTTGTGCAGCCCTAAGCCTAAATTCATTTACTCTTTGCTGAGGCAAATTTTTAAGGGCTAAAGCGTAAACAGCATCCGGCTGCAAATCTGCAATATTTTCAATGGGTATTTGTTCAACCGGCGGTATGGCCACATCAAAAGGTGCGGCGGCATCCAGGTTCATGTTAGATTTTAGTACCAGCGTTGCCTGTACCACATTGCCATTGGCGTTAATGTAGTTGGCGCTGTCCAGTGCTTCCTGCGATTCCAGCTCTGCAGCATTTAATTCCGGCAACGAACCGGCGTTTACCAGCTTGCGGGTATTGGCTAGCTGCGCCTGGGTTTGTTTTAGCTGTATTTGCGCAATGTTTGCCTGTTCCCTTGCCAATAATATTTGCAGGTAACTGTTAGCCACCGTTAAAGAAATATCGTTTTTTAATTTATCGGTATTGGCTTTGGATGCTTCGTATTGCCACTGGTTACTTATTATGGTATTGCGTTTGCTAAACCAATTAAATATTTGTACGCTGGTTTGAAACTGAGGGCCAGCGTTAAGGTAGCTTTGTGTAATAAGGGCAAAAGAAGAAGGATCCTGGTTGCGGCCACTATTAAAAGTGGTGCTTCCGGTAAAGCTTGCATTGGGGTAAATGCTTAGTTTGCTCTGCTTATACGTTAGGCCACTAATCTGCGCCTGTACATCTGCCTGTTTAATGGTAATATTATTGACAATCGCATATTCTACAATCTTACGCAAGTCCCACTGCTCGTTAACCTGCTGACAAAATATGATAGTAGTAGAAAAAACAA
>JANXVN010000239.1 GCA_025351645.1 Ferruginibacter sp. | reverse complement strand
TTTTAATGGGGCTGCGTTTTGATATAAAGTTTGTCTGCATTTTAGCCGTTGCTATAATGGCTATTTGTGCGTTGCCTTTTTTAAACCCAATTAAAAGTAAGCAGGCAAAAACTTTTTGGGCCGTATTGCTTACCATAGTATTTATGCTGGTGGTTCTTTTTTACGCGGTAGATTATTTTTATTACGATTATTTACAGCAACGCCTTAACGCTTCGGTGCTTAATTATTTTAATGATGCAAGCATTTCTTATAAGATGGCTACAGAATCTTACCCGGTGTTTAAAGTATTGCTGGGATTAATTATACTGAGTATTGGGGCTGGGTATTTTTTTAATAGGATGATAGCGAAGTACCAACAGCAATTGCCTTATTCCAACAAAAAATTTTCTGTTTGGTATGTACTAATTTTTTTGTTGTTTGCTTTAGGTGTGTTTGGTAAGATAGGGCAATTTAATTTGCGCTGGAGCGATGCTTTTACTTTGAGCGATAACTTTAAAGCCAATCTTGCCCTCAACCCTTTTCAGAGTTTTTTTAGTACGCTTAATTACAAAGATACCCACCCGGATATAAAAATTGTAAAGGCTAATTATGCATTGATGGCCAATTATTTAGGTGTGCAAAAGCAAGATAGTATCCATCTTAATTATGAAAGGGAATACAAGGGCAACAATGCCAACCCTAACCCGCCAAATATAATAATTGTTATTTGCGAAAGCTTTAGCATGTACCGTAGCAGCATGAGCGGCAACCCTTTAAACACTACGCCTTATTTTAATGTACTGTGTAAAAAAGGAGTATTTTTTGATAGGAATTTTACGCCCTCGTACCCAACTGCACGGGGAGTTTGGGCCACTGTTACCGGCATTCCTGATGTGCTTGGCGATAACAATCGTTCTGCCAGCAGAAGCCCGGATGTAGTGGACCAGCAACTAATAATCAACGACCTGAAAGGATATGACAAATTTTATTTTTTAGGCGGCGATCCAACATGGGCCAATATTAAAGGTTTGTTGCTGAACAATATAGATAGCCTGCATCTTTACAGCCAGGAAAATTTTAAGGCAAAGAAATTAAATGTTTGGGGCATAGATGACAAGAATCTTTTTTTAGAAGCCAACAGCCAATTGGCAAAGCAGCATAAACCTTTTTTTGCCATCATACAAACTGCCGATAACCATCGCCCCTACAGTATACCAAACGAAGACCTTGGGCAGTTTAAAAAAGTTGCTTATGCCGATGATACACTACACAAATATGGATTTGAAAACATCGACCAATTAAATGCCTTCCGGTATACCGATTTTTGTTACCAGCAATTTTTTGAAGCGGCACAAAAAGAAAAATATTACGCCAACACCATCTTTGTTTTTGTGGGCGACCATGGTATAGGTGGCAATGCCAATGCCATGTACCCGCTAAGCTGGACGGAGCAACGCCTTACTAATGAACATGTACCGTTACTGTTTTATGCACCTGCTTTGTTGCAACCCAAATTGGTACATTCCGTAAGTTCGCAGATAGATATTATGCCATCAGTGGCAGGTTTGCTGGGTATACCATACCATAATAATGGCATGGGTAAAAATTTATTTGATACAACAGATACCATTGAAGAAAATGCTTTTATTATTGACCATGACGCAAAAAATATAGGGGTGGTAAATAGTCAGTTTTATTTTATAAAAAACTTAAAGACAGGAGTTAAAAAAATTGTTTCCGTAACCAATAATATCCCTGTGGAAGCTTCTGCAAAAAACGATAGCATTAAAAATGCTATGAGTAATTTTACAGATGCATACTATCAAACATCAAAGTACTTACTGTTTAATAACAAGCGAAAAAGATGAGGGTAAATCAGTTGCTTTCTTTACTAATATAATTTTTACTGCTTGCTACTTTTACATTGTTCAATACTTATCATAACATCTACAAAATATGCTGATCCAATTTCGGTTCCCCAAAACAATCCAATGGATCATAAAATTATTTATCATCTACCTTGGCATCTTTACGGGCTTTCGTGTAATTACGTTGTTTTGCTTTAAACCTGCTGCTACAAGGGTTTTGGAGCTGCTGCCTTCTTTTTGGTTAGGGCTTAAATACGACCTTCGCTGGATTGCTATCGTGTTGTTGCCTATTGCCTGCATTTCATTATTCCCTAAATTTTCGCCCTTTTATTCAGAGTGTTGTAAACGGGGCTGGGCAATTTACCTGGCGATAGTGACGCTATTATTGTTGTTTTTTTTCGGGGCAGATTTCGGGCATTTTGCTTACGTTAGCACAAGGCTAAACGCAAGCGCCCTCAACTTTGCGGAAGATGCTAAAATTTCTTTTCAGATGTTATGGCAAAGCTATCCGGTTGTTTGGATAATTGCCGGCCTGCTTGGTGCCGTGGCCATGATGGGCTGGATGTTTGCCCGCACGCATGTAAGTATAGAAGAGCGCAACACCAACGTACATAAATTTAGCTACAACCGCCGCTGGCATATAGCCGCCATCATTTTGCTTGGCTGGTTTTTATTTGGCTTTTTAACCCTGGAGCCCTTACGCTGGCGGGATGCATTTGCCTTGAATGATAATTTTAAAAGCTACCTGGCACTTAACCCATTGCAGAATTTTGTTACCACGCTGCGCTTTCGTAAGCCGGTGGTAGATGAAGGAAAAGCAAAAAGGTATTTCCCGGTCATCAGTGATTTTTTGCAGTTGGGTAAAACCGGCGCACCTGTAAATGGGTACGAACGGATTATAAATCCGGGCAGCAGATCCCTGGAGAGCCAGCCCAACGTAGTACTGGTTATTTGCGAAAGCTTTAGTATGTACAAAAGCAGCATGAGCGGCAACCCTTTAAATAGTACGCCATTTTTTAATAGCCTTACGCAGCAAGGCATATTTTTCGACCGTTGTTTTTCACCCACTTTTGGTACCGCACGGGGCGTATTTGCAACGCTTACCGGTGTACCAGATGTACAGCTATCTAAGTTTAGCAGCCGCAACGAAGCTTCGATAAACCAATACAGCATTATCAATGATTTTGATGGGTACGACAAGTTTTATTTTTTAGGCGGCAACAGCGATTTTAATAATTTCCGCGGGCTGGTATCTAACATCAACGACGTGCATATTTATGAAGAAGGCAAGTTTAAATCGCCTAAGTTAAATGTGTGGGGCATAAGCGACAAGAACCTGTTTTTAGCAGCAGATAGCGTGATGCAGCACCAGAAAAAACCATTCTTCACCATTATACAAACCTCTGATAACCACCGCCCATATTCTATCCCGGAGGAAGATAAAGATTTTGTAAAACAAGTAATAAGCGATGATAGCCTGCACAAATATGGCTTTGAATCGTTAGCAGAATTCAATGCTTTTTGTTATACGGATTATTGTTACCAGAAATTCATCGAAGCTGCCAAACGATCTCCGTATTTTGATAATACCATCTTTATATTTATGGGCGACCATGGCGTAGAAGGCAATGCCAGCGCCATGTATCCCGCAGCCTGGACGGAACAGCGCCTTAATGATGAACATATCCCGCTGTTGTTTTATGCACCCGCTTTATTATCTCCGGAAAAAATTAGCCATACAGCCTCTCAGATAGATGTGCTGCCAACATTAGCCGGCATGATACACCAGCCATACACCAATAAAACTTTAGGAAGGGATATGCTGCATTCATTGGGGAAAGAAAATGCGGCCTTCATCATCCATCACGATGAAGGCAAAATAGGTATTGTAAACGATGATTATTTCTATATTAAAAACCTTTGGATAAACCAGGAAGAATTAGTTGCCGTTCGCACTGATGTACCAATCTTGAATGCGCACCAAACCGATTCTGTAAAAAAGCATTTATCTGAACTAACATCTGCGATGTATGAAACGGCTAAATGGATGCTGGTTAATAACCATGGGAAGTAGAGCCTCCCAGCCCTCCAAAGGAGGATTTTAGCGTATTCAATTTTATAAAACTTTAGCAATTGGCAGCGTCGGAAACCCTCCTTTGGAGGGCAGGGAGGCTTATGCCTTCCGGGCAACCATAATAAGCCGTGGCGATTTTTTTACATCATACATCCCAAAATTATAATCGCCATACACTTCTTGTATCTGTAACCCCTGGTAGGCAAACATCTCTGTAAAATCCCCTAAAGAAAATTTGGCTACTTTTTCACGATAGGTTAGTGGCTCTTGCAAAGCCTCGTCTTCCACCGTTATCTTTTTGTAAAAATGTGTTTCGTCGTACCACTTCGTTATGAAATAGTTTACGCCATCAATCTCTTTGTCAAACTGATGTATCAGGTGGTCTTCAGCGTAATGCACGTTTAAATAATCCAGTACAAAGCAGCCCGTTTCTTTTAAAGACTGGGCAATGGTACGGATAGAATTATCATGTTCCCGCCTGGTGGCGAAGTAGCCAAAGCTTGTAAAAAAGTTAAACGCAAAATCGTAATAATTAATGCGGAAGGGCAGGCGCATATCGTGCAGGTAAAAGTGTAGGTTTTCTGTTTCATACACCAATGCTTCTTTAATGCTGTCGTCGCTAAGGTCTATGCCGGTTACGTCAAACCCTTTTTCTGCCAAGTGTATAGAGTGCCTTCCCTTGCCACAGGCTACATCCAGCATATAAGCGCCAGTAGCGGGTTTTAGGTCATCTATCAGCTTGTCTATAAACTTTGCGGCTTCTTTTTCATCCCTGTTAAAATAAAGGTGATGATAATAAGGAGAGTTGAACCAATCTTTAAACCACGGATGATTTTCCATATCGCCAATTTAACCGAAGGTCTTTAATACAAGCACGCCTATGCCGTACACAAGGGTAGTTATAAAAATTCCTTTAGCTGTATTGTCGCGGCCACTGTTTACGTATAATGTAAAAAATAAAGCGTTTAATAATAACGATAAGCTTAATGCCACAGAGAGCGTTTTATGCCCGGGCTCTACAACCATAAACTGCAGTACTTCTTTAAAAGAAAATACACTGAACTTATATACTTTAAAAAGTACTACGCCTATTAACGGTGCTACAAACCCTATTAGGGCACCAAACCAAATTTCATCTTTTTTAAAAATCATTATATTTTCCAGGTTTTTTCCAGTTGCGCTTTTAAGGCATAGTTTGTTAAATCAAATTGCACAGGCACTACGCTGATGTAGTTATTTTCCAATGCCCAAACATCGGTATCTTTCCCTTTATCAAAATTTACAAAGGCACCGGTTAGCCAGTAATAATTTTTACCATGAGGGTCTTTACGCTGCTTAAAATCTTCTTCGTATTTGGCATAAGCCTGGCGGCAGATCTTAACACCTTTAATGGCTTCCAAAGGAACAGCAGGTATATTTATGTTAAGCAATAAGTGCTTATCTAATTTCTTTTTTAGCAACGAGCTTACTATTTCTCTAATATGGTACCTGGCAGCCGCAAAGTCAGCTTCATAATCATAGCTCAGCAAAGAAAACCCAATGCTGGGTATGCTTTCAATAGAAGCTTCCATAGCAGCACTCATAGTACCGCTATAAATTACATTGATAGAATGGTTAGCACCATGGTTAATACCGCTAAGGCACAAATCAGGCTTGCCATGCAATATTTTATCAACAGCCAGTTTTACACAGTCCACTGGCGTGCCACTTGTTTGCCAGGCTTCCACGCCATCAAACATATTAATCTTATTCATGCGCAAGGGCTGGCCAATTGTTATGGCATGCCCCATGCCACTTTGTGGCTTATCTGGCGCTACTACCACAATTTTACCAAGGCCTCTTACAGCTTCCACTAAATTGCGTATACCCGGCGCCGTAATACCATCATCGTTGGTAATTAAAATTACAGGAAGTTTTGTTTTTGCAGCTTTCGCCATATCACGGTTAATTTTTCTTTGTTACTTTGATGCCATTATGTTAAAGATTATACGTTTGTCTTTACTTCAGCCCAACCTTTTCTAAAAAAAGCAATGGCCTTAACTTAAAGGCATGTTATTATTTTTAATTAAAACCACGCAGTAAAGGCCTTGCAATTGCCTGCCGGAACGGCCATGGGATAGCTGCCAGTATTAGCACCAATGCAAGCCCAAAAAATACTAGCATCCGCTTATGTTTTATGGCAGCGGTGGCGCCCTTTTTTACAGATGCCCTGCCTATGTGCACTAATACCCAGGCCAGCAGCATCAACACCAAATGCTCCAAGGTAAAAAACCTTAAATAAGGGTCTTTTATATTATTGCCCAAATCTTTCAGCCTGCTAAACCAGCCGTTGTTGATATACAATATAAGCCCAACCAACAATTGCACATCGCAGCTTATCATAAAAAAGAGGTTGCTGCGGTTGTCGTTTGCCGTGTAATCCCTTTTGCCAAAGTAGCCGGTGATGGCATTAAACACTGTCCATACGCCCAAAATTAATATGGCCCAGCGTAGCAAATTATGTAAAGCCAGTATAAAAGTCATGTAGTTTTATTTTTTACAAAAGTAAGGGCAAACATATTCATCTGGGCATATTTGTTGCTTGTAAGTAAGGTATTGCAACACAAAAAACTAACGCTTGCCGCAAGTAATTTGTTGTTAAGCCGTTAGCGCTTATTTAATTAAGCGTAAACAATAAAAGTAAAAATTATTAAGCGCTAAGCCTGGCAACCATTTTATCATCCCATAATTTTAAAAAGAAAATATTGTTTGCTGCAAAGTTGTCAATAAGTGATATCGCTTTCCCCCGGGCTTATAAAAATAATGTATTTACCAGCCTTGTGGTGTGTGCCTTCTATCCGTAAATTTTTATTGGCTATGTATTCAAAATTCTCTTTGCCAGCATCAAACATAGTGGGCAACTCATCCATGCGTATATCCTTGTTTAATAAATAAATAACGCCCTGCCCATCGGGGTAGCTGGTAACTATATGCACTTCGCTCTGCATGGTAATATTTATACCGCCTACAATAAAATTAATGGTGCCTGCAAAAACATCTGCGCCAGCGGGGTTGGTAAGCTTAAAGTCATTGATGAAAGATTTTAGCGGTTTACAGGCGTACTTCATAAAGTTAAAATTAAATAAGATATGCCAAAAATAGAAATATAACTAATGCCCAATATACACGCTTAAAAACAATATTTTTAAAACATATCTCGTACAAATTATTTCAACATAAATACTAAGCTGCCTAATAAAATATTTTGTAAAATTATGTTGCCCGGCATTTGAACTGTACAATTTATAGGGAAAAAAATTTAGTGTAATAATTGTATACAGTACATTTACTTTTTTAAAATAATAAACCCATTTATAACATGACCATAAAAACAGTAGCCTCCTTTTTATTATTGCTCCTAAATTTATCTTTATTTGCACAACAAAAAGCTAGTCCGGTAATGAGCGGCAACCCATTGTTTAAAGGCTGGTATGCCGACCCTGAAGCAACCATCTTTCAAAACCAATATTGGATATACCCCACCACCTCTGCAAAGTATGAAAAGCAAACATTTTTCGATTGCTTCTCCTCCACCGATTTAATTACGTGGAAAAAGCATGGGAAAATTTTAGATACCTCGGCTATAAAGTGGGCTAAGCGTGCCATGTGGGCGCCAGCTATTGTGGAAAAAGGCGGAAAATATTATTTATTTTTTGGAGCGAATGATATACAAAACGATACAGAAAAAGGTGGCATCGGCGTAGCAGTTTCCGATAAGCCAGAAGGGCCCTTTAAAGATTATTTAGGCAAGCCTTTAATAAATAAATTTCACAACGGCGCACAACCAATTGACCAGTTTGTTTTTAGGGATACCACTGGTCAATACTATATCATTTATGGCGGCTGGCGGCACTGCAATATTGCCCGCCTTAACAATAGTTTTACCGGTTTAATACCTTTTGAAGATGGCAGTACCTTTAAAGAGATAACGCCCGCTGGTTATGTAGAAGGTTCCGTTATGTTTATCCGCAACGGCAAATATTATTTTATGTGGTCGGAGGGTGGCTGGACTGGCCCTGATTATAGTGTAGCGTATGCCGTTGCCAATTCGCCTTTCGGGCCTTTTAAAAGAGTAGGCAAAATTTTGCAGCAAGACGCTGCCATTGCTAACGGCGCAGGACATCACTCAGTAATAAAAATTCCGGGGCAAGATAAATATTACATCGTCTACCATCGCCGGCCTATAACAGAAACCGACGGCAACTCCAGGGAAACTTGCATTGAGAGGATGTACTTCGATGAAGATGGGCTTATAAAACCAGTGGTAATTACTAAAGAAGGCGTAGAAAAAAATAAGCTAAAATAACCGCCGCCTATTAATTATAAACTCCATAAAAAAGCTGCCGAAAAACTATTTCCGGCAGCTTTTTTATTTAACTATACCTATCATTGCGCCATGGGTAAGCCGTACTTGAGTAGCCATTCTTTTCCCAAAAGCCTAGTCTGTTTTTCGATAAAAATTCAATGCGGCTTATCCATTTAGATCCTTTCCAGGCGTATAGTTGCGGCGTTATCATCCGTAAAGGGCCGCCATGTTGTTTAGGCAATGGCGCACCTTCAAAAGTATGTACCAGCAGCACATCGTTTTTCAAGGCTTCTTCCAGCGATAGGTTGGTACTGTAATCATCGTAACCATAACACATAATATGCGTGGCAGTATCTTTTGGGTGTACCATCGCCGCCAGGTCAAGCAGCCGCACACCCTTCCAATCCATATCTAGTTTGCTCCAGGTAGTTACACAATGAAAGTCGGATACATCCTCCGTTTGTGGCAGCGCCATCAGCCTTTCCCAGGTAAGCGTAACAGGGTTGTCAACTTCGCCATCAATCACCAGCCGCCATTTATCCAGCGAAATTTCCGGTGTAGTGCCAAGGTCCAGCACGGGCCACTTTTTGGTAATCGTTTGTCCTACTGGTACCACAGGCATGCCATGCCGGTTAAGCTCGCCAGTACCAAGCGGCTTGTTGTCGGCAACAGATGGGGTCAATTTTATTTGTTCTTCAAACCGTACCTTTAGTTTCATCCGGGCTTCAACTGTGCGTTGTAATTTTTCAGGTTCTTCCATACAAT
>JANXVN010000187.1 GCA_025351645.1 Ferruginibacter sp. | reverse complement strand
ATACTATTTTTTATGCCGGTTTAGTTGTTTTATTATTTACAATTTATAAATTTCTATCGGGTAAACAAGTGGTAATTATAAAATGAGGCACACCTATTTTTTGGATTTCCGTTATTTATATTTTTAAAAATATTTTGTTTTTATACAACAGGTAAATTGGTATAAAGCAAAGCCCGCAATACAATACAGCCCATATTAATGAAATTAAGTTAGGGGATAAGCCGGTAGGCAAAACGGCGTTTATAATGATATCATTTAAGCTGGTGCCATGTAAGCCGCCAACCTTAAAATAAATAATATCATAAAAGAATTCAGAAATAAGATAAGCAGCTATTGCGTTGCTGCCAAAAACTAACGCAATTCTACCCCATCTCTTTATACCACAAACATCAATTAAAAAATAAAGGCAGGCAAGTACCATACAATCTAAACCAGCCATAAAAAGTACAAAGGAACTGGTCCATAGGTTTTTGTTGATGGGAAAAAAATAGTTCCATGTATTGGCAACTACAAAAGATATAAAACCACTAAAGAACAACCAGATAATTTTACGTTCTGCTGTTTTAGTGCTTAACAACAACTGGCCGGTAATCATACCTGTAATGCCGGAAACTATTGCCGGAAATGTACTTAATATTCCTTCCGGATCCCAATTACCCTGGTACATCCTACCCGGTATAACAATAGAATCTAACCACGCTGCCAGGTTTTTGCCCGGCTCTAAAATGGCATATCCATAACCGGGAACCGGTACCAGCGTCATCAATAAAAAGTAACCTGCCAAAATACATACAGCAAGCTTTATTTGAAACGAAACGGTTGTAAAAAGGTATAACAATGCGCAGAAAAAAAATACGATAGAAATGCGTTGTAATACGCCGCAAATACGAAATAGCGATAAATTAAATGTTGGTAGGATGCTAAGCAATAGCCCTATCGAAAAAAGAATGGCCGCACGTTTGCAATTTTTTTTAAAGATTATTCTTTTCAAAACACCCTTCTGTAATTGGCTGGAGCAGGATAAAACTACCGATACGCCCACAATAAAAATAAAGGAAGGGAAAATGAAATCGGCTGGTGTAATGCCATTCCATACCGTATGTTCCAACGGTGCATACACATGGGATGCTATGCCGGGATCGTTTACCAAAATCATAGCAGCCATGGTTAAGCCCCTAAATATATCTAGTGCTTCAATACGTGCCCCTTGTCTAAGAGTATCGGCATGTACCCTCTTTTGATCCATCATTACTATTAAATATTACTGGTTAAACTGATGATTTTAAATACAACTATTCAATTACTTTTAAATACCTGGCCATCCAGTAAGGCAGTAGGTATTCATCACCGGCAAGTTCTGTTAAACCATCGTCGCCGCCATCCAATACAAAGGCATTTGTATTGTGGCGATGCATACGTACTTCGCCGGCGGGTAATAACACTGCGGTGGTTTGGTCCCTATAATTCGGAGCCATAAAATTAATGTCTTTCCGGTTAGAATTTTGCATATTCCAGCCAACAAGATCCATCGGAAATTCCTTTAAAAACCAATCTACGGCTGGCGCATCGTAAGCGCTGGTAGTGGCAAAAGTAATGAGGTTCCAAAGGGCATTTCTTTCCGGCTTTTCAATTTGCCAATGGTCTGTAATTACTTGTTTGTATTGTTGCAGCAACGCTGGTGTAAATGCATACTTAGCCAATGGCCAATAAGTTAAAAAAGCCATTTCATCATCGGAGTGGTTCCAGCCACCAACACCTAAGTCTACCCCCATGCGTATGGTGCCGGGGGTTTCTTTAAGTTTATCAAAAGTTACCAGCATATTTTTTACATAACCGTATTGATCCATTAACCGATAAGCTTCGGATTTATATTTTTCTTTTCCGGTAAGGGCATATCCCAATTGCAGGCCTGCGATAATAGTTGCACTACCTAATTTTCTATCATTAACGGTTTCAGGAAAGGAATTAATGTATTCCGGATTCCACCTTCCCCAGGTTGTAGGTTTACCATCTGCATCAATAAAATAATACTTATTATCAATAATATGGGTTAGTATCTTATCCATAAAATTGGCTACTCTTTTCTTCTCCTCCTCGGTTTCTGCAACTAGCTGATTTAGTACGGAGGCAATAAAAATATACCCCACAAATTCATCACTGCTGGTCGAGCCTTTCCATTCCCATTCCGGATCTTGAGAACTATGCCATGCTTCGGGATCGGATACTTTAAATCCTTTGCGCTCAAAAGTCCGTGATGGAAACCCTTTTAAATTATTTACAGACAAGATTCTCTCAAATGCTTCAAAGGTTTCCCAGGCATAGCGTTTAGCATTTTTATCTTTAGTAACTGCATACCGGAAAGCCTGGCTGCCAAGGTAGAAGGCAGACCATAAGCCATCGTTATCTGTATCCGTCATTTGGGCGGTTGAAAGATCGCCAGGCGATAAAAGGGTAACGTTTGAAATGAACCCGTAGCGGATATGGCGCTGCCTGATAATATCCTGAAAATATGTTGCCTTAGCTAAAAATGTTTGGTTGATAAATTCAATTTTATTTAACCCGGATGGCGTAAGGATATATGCGTTACCATTACTGTCGCCCGAAATATCTATTACCTTATTTTCATTCAACCATCTTTTAGAACTGTAATACCTAAAGCCACCAAGAGCCTCCTTCATAAATGCCCCAGCCACAGATCCTGCCCATAATTTATTATCAATTACCTGTAAGCAATGTATGTTTTGAACGGGCAATTTTGTTTGTAAAGGAATACTTGAATCTCCAGTAAATTTATTGATACCATAATAGCCCTTTGCGGTGCCTAGTATAATATCATCCCCTTTAAAACCCATAGCCTGTAAGCCATTGCCTTTATGAAGCGTTATTAATTGGTTGCCCGATAATTGAAATATTGCGGTAGCACTCAATGCATAAAAAATACCTTTATTTACTTGCACAGATAACAATTCTTCTGCCGGTTTTGGAATATTAGTAAGTGTATTTTCTTTACAAACAGATACTGTATTTGCACCTGCTAATAATATGGCTCCATCCGCGGCAACGGCAAATTGATTGTATAAGTTTGATGGTAAATTTTTATAGGGAACACCCGCATAACCATTGGTTAGCCACTTATCATTGTACAAATAAAATAAATGGCCTGTACCTTCCTGTATAGTAATATCAACAGGTATTTTTTGAGCCAGTGGAGTATATCGTATATCTTTTATCAGCGCTTTTTCAAAAACCCTGTACACACCTTTACTGGTAAGTACATACACGTTATCGTTATAATCAATTACTACTTTTTTAAGTGATGCATTTTTCAATACTGCCGGTAAAATATATTTTATTGATATGGCTTGTTTAAAGGCAGTATCGGCTACCTGATGGGAATAACAGGGTATTGCAAAAAACAAAAGAAAAAATAGCCGTAAACTATAAGTGTAAAATTTCATGTGTTGCAGGTTTTAAAACAGGTTTAATAAATTTTACTTTATTCTTAATTACACATTGTTATAAAGCCTTGGTTAGCACACCAGCACTAATGATGGGCATGCCGTAACTGTAACAAGTTGTAGTGTATTCAATGCTGCCGCAATCATTATTGCATAGTGCAGTAGTAAAGCTGGCTTACCAATGTGTAACTGATAAGCCCCTGCTACCGACAATTATTTTGGGCTGCTATTGTGTGTTATTGCAATAACCACATTTTAGAAAACTGGTTATCTACCTTAGGCATTAAAGTGGACACACCCCCATCATACGCATCTTTATTCTGTCCTAATTCTGCCCCCGGATAAATAAACCTTGATGGAAATGGATAGGTTGGTAGTAACCCATTGTTAAATATATAAGGTAATTGGGTTCTTCTTAAATCCAGGTATGCTTCAGAGGCAACCATAAATAAGGAGAGCCATTTTTGATCAGCAACCTGTGCTAATTTTCCCGAAACATCCGCAGGTAAATTAATAATAGCCTGACTTAAATATGTGCTGATGTCAGCATCTGATACACCCCAGCGTTGCATACTTAAAGTAATGCCTTTGCGGTAATACAAATTTGCATCCCCGGTAATTAAACCATTTGCAGCAGCTTCTGCTAAAATGAATGCAACTTCATCTGCATTCATTATCATATCTTTTAATAATGGGTGTGCGTTCTGTCGAAATAATTGAGAATATCGGGATACTTTAAAATTGCCTACAATACCTCCTGCCTGTGTATTATAATGGCCATTGCCATTTAAAAAATCCCCATACATGCCTGCGATAAAACCTACGTAAATTTTATTGGAATCAATGAGGTTACCTGCTTGGGCTGCAATGGCCGGGTTAGTCCAGTCGATATATTCCCAGGTTGATTGGTTGGTAAAACCGTTTGCATCTGTGGTGTTAAAACTAACGCCATCTAATGCCTTGTTATTTGTCCATGGGTTTTCTACAGGAGCCATCCAAATTGAAAGCCTGGGGTCATTTAGTGTAGTTAATTTATCAACTAAAGTTTTAGCAGGCCTTCTTCTGTCAAACTCACCATATTCCCAATTTAAAAGTCCACCCTGCCAGGAGTTTTCGGCTGTAGTACCAATTAACGAAATAGATGCATTTTCATTATTTGCTGAAAAAATGGGCCTGTTAACATCATTTAAAAGTGATGTTATTTGTGTTCCAGCATCGGGTATTTTTTTTGATGCCCGCATCAGTAACCGAAGCTTTAACGAGTTGGCAAATTTTTGCCATTTTACTTTATCACCGGCATACATCAGGTCGTAAGTTTCTGCTATTGGTTCTGTGCCATCTTTTATCAGCATGTTGGCTTCATCCAATTCACTTAACAAACCTGTATATATATCTGCCTGTTTATCATACTTTGGATATAGTATCCCTTCTCTTCCTTTTAATGCCTCGGAATAATAAATATCGCCATACATATCTGTTATAAAAGAAAATAATAACGACCGGAAAATTTTAAAAATCCCTTTATTGGTTTTAGAGCCTCTTTTATCGGCAAGCCCTATAGAACCCTGTACTAATTTTAAAATATCAATGGCAGTATAAAGGTCATTGGCAGGGTTCCTAAAACCCAGGTAGGTATTATCGCCCCCCTGAAAATTTCTTTCCATGTATTGGACAGCACTTGGTAAACGGCTATCGCCGTAATTTAAATTTTGATAAAAAAGGGCGGTTTTTTTTATGATAGAAGATAATAGAAATGGATCATTTACATCCTCAACAGCGTTTAGTTGCTGCTGGCTGTCGTATGTTCGTAACGCATCTTTACCGCAACAGGCAAGCCCCATAATAATCACCAGCACTATTACTATTTTATTTATAAATTGTTTCATGTTTATTAATTTTTAAAGAGAATAATTATAATCCAATTGAAAGTTTAAGGCCGTAAGAACGGATGCTGGGAAGCGTTGCCCTAAGGATTCCTTGATCTGCACCTACTCCCTGAAATGCAGATTCAGGATCTTCATTACGGCCTGATTTATTCCATTGTAATAAATTTCTACCAATTATTGAAAGGGTAAGATTAGTAAGTTTCAACTTACTAATTAAAGCGGTAGGGAAAGCATAGGTCAACGAAATTTCCTTAACTTTAAAGTTGGTAGCATCATAAGTTCTGGTAGAACTAAAACTCCAGATGCAATCGCCATAGCTATTGGTTGGTACCTGATAAAACGTATTGTTTGGATCAGTTCCATTTACTATATAATCTTTATCGGTAGCGTTGTTAGGGTCACCGGTATAGTTGGGGCTTAAAAAAACTCCCTTAGCAAAACTGGCATCATTTACGGTGCTGGAGCGCTGTCCATCATTGTTATTATTGATGGCGTCGAATTGGCTGGAACCTGCAGTGGGCCATGCATGGCCACCAGTTGCAGCATCTCTTCCCCCGCTCCAAAAAGGGTTATTTTTACCAGAGCTTAAGGTGGAAAATGCCAGCCCGTTAGACTCCATATATTTTTGGTTTACAGAAATATACCTGCCGCCTTTACGAAGGCTTCCTACTACGTTTAAAGCAAATTGTTTGTATTTAAAAGTGGTGTTGAACCCTAAAATATAATCCGGATTAAAATTACCCAATTTACCACGATCGCTTTCTGCACTTGAAACCTGAAATTCGCCACCCGAACCATCCAGTAAATATTGCCCGGCATACTTGCCAGATTTAACTTTCAAAATCGGATTACCTTCATACATGTTGCCAATTTCTTCACCAACTGCAATCTTTACTTTTTCATCCCGTCCATAATTTGCAAACACATAACCATTGGGTGCAAACTTATCCGACAGCCTTGTTATAGTAGCCTTGTACTTCGTAAAACTTGTTGATATATCCCATGAAAAATTAGCAGTTTTTATTGGGGTAACGGATAAGCCAATTTCAAAACCCTTGCTTCTAACATCACCAATATTTGTAAGTATGCCAGGGTAGCCGGTTCCTTGCACAGTTGGTATGTTATCAATCTGGTTTTTCTGGTCTTTTATAAAGTAGGTAAAATCCATCCGTACCCTGTTGTTAAACATGCCCAAATCAAAACCGGCTTCTGTAGTAACTGAGTGCATTGGTTTAATATTTTTATCAACAAGGCTTGCATTAATACTTACTGTTTTAGCGGCGCCCCAGTCGCTGGCATCAAAACTATAGGTATCTACGCTTCTCTTTCTTGTTAGGCCGTTTCCTACATCAGCTTTAGCGCCTCTAAATTTAAGCAGGTTAAATAGGGCGGGTAATTTAAAAGTTTCGGATGCAACCCAGCTTAGGGAAACAGATGGATAGAAGTATTGAATTTTCTCTTCCGGCAATATTCCTTTATAATCGTTCCTACCAGTAATATCAACAAAAAATTGGTTGGCATAACCGGTAGAAACTATACCATATATACTAAAAGACTGGCCGGTACCCCAGCCGGAAGAGGAAGGATACAAGGTGCCAGGTTCTGCGTTGTTAAGCATAAATAAAGCTGGGGCAGACAAACGCCCCGCCGTCATTTCTAAATTATTATTGTTTGAATAAGAATAGTTAGCACCACCAGATGCTGTTAATGTAAATTTTTTAAAAGATTTATTGTACGTTAAAATGGCATCGGTATTGGCAAGCAAACTACTATTGTTACCAGTTACATATTGGCCTTTATTATTAGGGTCGCTCCAGGATTGCCTAAGTTCATAATACTCTTTTACATTCTCCATGCCGGTCCTTAATAATACAGAAAAATGATCATTGAGTTGCCAGTCTAATTGAAGTTTTCCAAAATAATTATCTCTGGAAAAACTATGTATTTTTTCATACGTGGTCCACCAGGGATTATTGAGGTTTACGATGGTAGAATTATTTGGCCTGTTATCTTTCATATTAGCGCCATTTTGATTTACCCCTTCCAGGCCGGTAAGCCAATAAGTATGCATTTGCGAAAGTGGCTGCAGGCTTGAAGGAAAGCCATACATTAAGCTATTCAAAATACCATCCGACCCTGCGGTGTTTGTTTTATTTGGAGAGTTGGTCCTGATATAACTTGAACTAACAGTAATTTTTATTTTGGGCGAAATTTTATATTCGGTGTTAATAGAAATTGATTTTTGATCTGTTTTAGTATTAGGCATTACGCCTTTGTTATCCATATTAGACATCGATAGCCTAAAAGAACCTTTATCGTAATTGCCCTGTAAACTTAAATTATTTGTTATTGTGTTACCTGTTTGCAAATAAGCATTTACCGGATTTTCATTATTTGAGAACATCTTTTTATTATCCCATTTTTGGGTTTGTACGTTCCAAAAATCTGATGTTGTTGAGCCATCCAATTTAGGGCCCCAGCAATCTGTTCCGTCGCCTGCCCATGCATCCGCCCTTTCGCCCTGGCCATACAACATTTGTTTTTGCAAAATTTGATAAGGCTTGTCAAATACATCAGCAACTGTATAATTAATACCTAATCCTTTTTTTCCGCCCTTGCCGCTTTTTGTTGTAATCATCACTACTCCGTTGCCACCTTCTGCGCCATACAATGCACCCGCGCTTCCACCTTTTAAAATAGTAACATTATCAATATCTTCCGGGTTAAGCTGAGATAAAATATTACCAAAATCTACCCTGTCTTTTTGCGTAAATGTTTGAGTGCCTACCGGTATTCCGTCTATAACATAGAGCGGCTGCCCTTTTAAAGCAACATTCCTGTCCCCCAATGTGGGTAGGGCTGTAGTGCCCCTTATATTAACTAATACCGATGAAGTAGGGTCGCTGCTAAGGTTTGTAAGGTTTACACCGCTTACTTTACCATCCAATGATTTTAATAAGTTGGTATTGCTTGCCCGTACCAAATCTTCAGATTTTACCTCCCCAACAGAATATCCTAATGCTCTTTTATTTCGGGTTATGCCTAAGGCAGTTACAATAACGGTAGAAAGTTCACCCACTTCCGATTCGAGCTGTATTGTTATTTCTGAAGAACCATTTAGATTTACCTCCTTAGTTTTATACCCAACCATAGTTACCAGCAGGGTTGCATTTAAGGATGATACTTTAAGTATAAATTTCCCAGCGGAATTTGTCGTGGTGGCAGTAGTGGTGAATTTTTCAGCTACGGTAACATTTGCTAAGGGACCATTTTTATCTGCAACAGTTCCACTAACTTCTACACTAACTATTTTATTATTTTTTGATGCTGTTGAGGCATGCGTTGTTATTTGTTTTATTATATAAACATTACTTACTTGCTGAAACGTTAATCCGGCTGGCGTTAATATTTGTTTTAACAACATGCCGGGGTCTTTTGGCTGAGGCTGGTCCTTATTAGTATCAACAACTTTTATTTCTTTTAAAGTAGCAGATTGGTAACTAAAATATACATTGTAGTTGCGCTGAAACTTTTGCATAAACATTTCAAGCGATATAGTATTTTGCCCGGCAACGGAATTGGTTTCGGCCAAATCATTTTTCGGCTCTTTGTAAACAGATGCAGTACCCTGTGCAGTTACACTTTTAGCTGGCATCGTTATAAAACACAATGATAGTAGCGGTGGCAACAGCAACTTAATAAAAGTAAACTTCTTTTTCATACCTGTTTTTTTGGTTTTATTTAAATTTGGACATGTAGTCTATTATTCTTTTCAATTATTTTAATGTCAAGTGTTTTTACTAAAATGTTTATAAGTGAACCTAAATCTGTGATAGGGATAACAGCAGTTATTTTTAAGTGTTTTGCCTTTTCATTGTTGTACTCCGTTTCTATTCCGTAATATTCATACATCAGGTTAGTAATGTCAAGCAGCGAAGTAGAAGAAAAATTCCATTTGCCTTCCGTCCACGCAGTATACAAAAAGGTATTGGTGGCAGATTTTATTAGTAGTTTTCGGGCAGTATCTACTTGCACTTTTTCGCCAGGTTCCATGTAAATAGGTGTGCTGTTTTTATTTGCCATGCTTACTTTAACACTACCTTTTGTAAGTACTATAGCTGTTGTAATGGTACGTGCGTTAACGTTAAATTCCGTTCCCAATACGGTAATATCAAGGGTGTTAGCATGAACTATAAATGGGTTATGCCCAATTTTTTTCTTTACTCTAAAAAACGCATTTCCCTGCAGTGAAATTTCCCGGTTTTGTGTGTTGTTAATTTCTTCATTGTAAGTTATTGAAGAGTTTGCATTTAAAATTACAATCGAACTATCAGGTAATATAAATTCTTTTGTTTGCTTATTACCTGTACGTTTTACTAGTATTGTACCTGTTTTTGGCTGTTTATTTAACAAATACATAGGAGTTATAATTACACCCATTATTACGGCAGCAAACTTTAATAGCTGTATACTTTTTTGCTGAAAGAACGTTAGTGATTTCAGCGGCTGCTGTATGAGTTTAAAAATTGTTGTTTTTAAAATTAGTTTTTCATGGCGTGATAAAGGCTGCATTTTTTGAAGCGCAAGGTTTGCGGCAACCCTCTTTTTTGCCGCTAATAAAATTGGCAGCTGCTCTGGAAACAACTGTAAATAGTCATTCCAAAATTCTTCCTCAACCTCAGCTTCATATTTTACCCACTGCTGAAAACGCTCGTTTTCAACAAATTGATCTTCTGTATAATTATAAAAATTAGTGTATTTATTTTTCACTATTATATAGAGAAGATTATTTGCTGCTGATACTCATTTATTGTATTTTATTTTTAAAAAATTTGGACTATTTTATTACTGCCAGATTAGTAAATAATAGCCGCCAACACTAGTACATGCTGAAAAAGATAAAAATTTATTGAGAAAGTATTTAACGAAAATAGTTATATCCTTATCAGATAAAAGCACCATAAAATACTAAACATAAGGTTGCGTAAGCGAAGTATAGACCGAAAAAAAAGATTGTTTACAGACTGATAATTAATATGTAGCTTTTTAGAAATCTGCTCGTAGCTTAAGCCTTCATCAAAATGCAATTCTAACACTTGCTTTTGGCGGGCACTAAGCTTAGCTATTGCATCAGTAAGCTTAGCACTTTTTTCTATAGCCGTATCTCGGCTGATAATGAGGCTTTCAATATCCTGTTCTGGTGAAATAAGCGATGCTTGTAATTGGTAACTATGCGCAACATTTTCTTTTTTTATTTTTTTTAAAAGAATGTTCTTTAATACTTTGGTTAAGTAGCTTTCAGAATAAAGTATATCACAAAGTGTATCCCTATAATTCCAGATGTCAATAAAAACCTCCTGCACTGCATCCTTGGCTAACTCACGGTTATCCGTTGTTCGCAATGCTGTTAAAAATAATTTGTCAATATATTTATCATACAAAATTCCTAATGCTCCGGAATCACCTTGTTTAAGGCGGTTCCAATAAATTGAATCTATGTTTTGTATTGGCATAAAAATGTTTTGATAATAAACATAATCTAACAAAGCAGTAGAATTAAAAACTTGTATCTCCGAGTGTAGCCTAAAAGTATTGCAATCACAATCGCATCTAAATATATTTGTAAAATATCATCTAAACTAATCAACAAGTGTATTTCATGTAGGTTTTATAAAACAATAAGGTTGAGTATCAATATTAGCTTCTATGCAACTTATCATATTGCCGGCTTTTTAAGTTTATTTTTCGCAATAATTTTACGAAGCATCTCGAACCTCTTTTATGTATCCAAAGCGAAAAATTTCAATCTGTAGGAGAGGGAACCATTTTAATATGCCTCCTTTAAATATATTG
>JANXVN010000176.1 GCA_025351645.1 Ferruginibacter sp. | reverse complement strand
ACCGCACGGCCATACAAAATACGTGGAAAAACTTTTTGCATAGATGCCGTTGGCGTACCAAAAGATTGATACAAGGTTAGTGCATCATTAAAGTTATTGGTGTTGGCCAGCAAGCCTACCAGAATTTCTTTAGCTTCCGTTGTATAGGTTGAAGTAGGATAGTCGTTTAAAAAAGTACGCATTTCATTAAGCGCCACATCCTGGTAACCAAGCTCGTAAGAAAGCTTAGCATAGTTAAAACGGGAAATTTCTTGCTGCTGTTTATTGCTGCTGTTATAAGCACAATATTGAAAGGCGGTACGTGCATTTGCTTTTTGGTTAGTGCGCAGGTAACAATCTCCCAAAAGGTACATGGAGTTTTGGCCTAACGAATCCTGCTCGTTGCTTAATTGCTTAAAACCCGCTATGGCCTTGGTTAATTGGTTAGCTTCATAGTAGCAATAACTTACTTCGTATAAATCTTCTTTACTAACTTTTTTGCTGTTATTTACGTAATATTCCAACAAGGGCAATGCTTTGGCATAATTCTTTTTTTCAAAATACATCTGCCCTAACAATTGCTTCATTTCTTTTTCGTAGTACAACCCGCCCCTGCTTAAAATACTTTCGCCATATTTTAATGACTCATCTTTTTTACCCTGAAAATAAAATATCTCCGCAATGTAATAAGGCACTATGCCTTTGTATTCATTTTTTAATTCTACAACTTTAAAAGCTTTAAGTGCTTCATTATAACTACGGTCGTAATAACTTATGAATCCATAATAATAATTTGCAGGAATGTAATATTTATTATCCGGCAACTGGTGTATCTCATTAAAAAGCGGCTTGGCATCTTTAAAACGTTTTAAGTTAAAATAACAATAGGCCATTTCAAATTTAGCGTCAGCAATTTGTTCGTTGCTCAAATTATTTAAGGCCGCCTTTTCATAATACTTTATGGCGTTAGTAAAATCATTTTTTGTAAAATAGAATTTACCTAAATGGTAACTCATTAATTCAATACGTGGCTGGTTGTTTACCCAATCAATATAATGGGTTGCTTCTTGTTCGGCTATTGGCAACTGCAGCTTTAAACGGCATACGACGTAGTAATAATTTACATCATCGTTTAAAGAAACGTTATTGCTTTTTTCTTTATCAGGATATTTTTCTTTAACGGCCTGCAACAACGGATAAGCTAGTGCATACTGCTGTTTTATAAATAATTCTTTAGCGTCTTTAAATTCCTTTTCATCATCCGTTATAACGTATGTAGGCTGTGCAAAAGCTGCAAAGGAAAAAAGGGCTGCCACTACTAGCAAAGAAAATTTTTGTTTCTTCATGTTGATTATATCATTCATTATTACGGCAGGTAAAAATAACTATATTGGCACTTATGCAAACACCGTTCCAAAGCGATTGTTAATAAGTGGATAACTGATAAACAAAACGAATGTACATTTGCAACGCTGTTAATGAAAAGATAAAGATCAAATTATAAAGAACATTAAATTTTACAATAGATTATGAAAAAATTATTTTCTGCAAAATATAGTGCAGGAGCGGTAAGTGCTGGCATGTTTATTTTAAGAGTGGGATGCAGTATTTTACTTTTTAAGCATGGTTATCAAAAAATTACACATTTCAGCGACACAGCAAATCATATGCCCGCATTATTTGGATTAAGCGGCACTGTAAAAGCTTCCTTAGTAATTTTTGCAGAATTTTTTTGTACGCTTTTAGTAACCCTTGGATTGTTTACCAGGCTTGCCTGTGTACCCATTGTAACTTCACTCGGCATAGCCGTTTTTAAAGCGCATAACATGGATGTTTTTGGGCAAGGGCAGGCGGCTGCTCTATTTCTGATCGCTTTTGCGGCTATCTTAATTATAGGCCCTGGCAAAGCGAGTGCTGATGGCATGATAGGAAAATAATAAAGGATTCTTTTTTGACAATAGTTAACTGACCTATCAATTTATACCACAGCATGTACGTAACAGAAACACAGATAAGGATACATTATGCATTGACCGACCAGATGGGCGTTGTATACCATGGGCACTACGCAGAATTTTACGAAATTGGCAGAGCAGAAGCTATGAGGCATTTAGGGTTTACTTATAAAGATATCGAAGCAATGGGCATTATAATGCCGGTGGTTGATATCCACAGCCGGTTTTTGCGGCCAGCAAAATATGATGACCTTATAACGGTAAAGACTACCCTAAGCGAATTGCCTGCACATCATAAAGTCGTTTTTCATTCCGAAATTTTTAATGAGCAGGGAGCACTTTTAAATACTGGCGATGTTACGCTTTATTTAATGGAAGCCAAAAATATGAAACGTTGCGAAATGCCGGCAGTATTAAAAGAGAAGCTTAAAAAATATTTTACATCATCAATATAATGTAAGCCCCTGGCGCCACTTTTTAATTGCCGGTTGATTAATTTATAATTGCTAGCTAGCCACTCCAGCATATGCTTTAATGAAATACTTTAGGCCTTAAAAGAGCAATGAATAAAAAACCACTATTGTCCGAGATAGATTAAAAATAGCCATTTGTTCCGCTGAAAGTATTGATTTT
>JANXVN010000120.1 GCA_025351645.1 Ferruginibacter sp. | reverse complement strand
ATAACAATTGTTGCCCTGTTTGTCCGGCTGCGTAAAACGTACGCTGTACCTGTGTTCCGCCAAAACTACGGTTGCTTAGTAAGCCGCCGTACTCACGTGCAAAAGGCACACCTTGTGCAACACATTGATCAATGATGGAGCCGCTTACTTCTGATAAACGGTGCACATTGGCTTCCCTTGAGCGATAATCGCCACCTTTAACGGTATCGTAAAATAAACGGAATATTGAGTCGCCATCATTCTGGTAATTTTTGGCTGCGTTAATGCCGCCCTGGGCAGCAATGCTATGCGCACGGCGAGGACTATCCTGAAAACAAAATGCTTTTACCTTATACCCCATCTCGCCCAGCGAAGCAGCTGCAGATGCGCCTGCTAACCCGGTACCGACTACAATTATTTCGAGCCTGCGTTTGTTACTGGGGTTTACCAGTTTAACGTGCCCTTTATAGTCGTTCCACTTTTCATTCATTTCACCAGCTGGAATTTTAGAATCGAAAGACATAGTAATATATATTAGATGAAGTAATTTAACTGTTATTATTTAAAAAAGTTGCGTAGCGTTGTAGTATTTAAATAAATGGGTATGCTGCCATTAAACATTGCAAATAATAGTTGCAATTAGTCATTTTATTTTGTAAGATAAAATCAATCTAACCAGTTTAAATAAAAAGCTACAGGCATAGCTGCAAACAATAAACAAATAATAACTGAATAAGCAATGCCTATTCCTTTAATGATTGGCGTATATCTTTTATGGTTAACGCCAAACGTTTGAAAGGCACTTTGAAAGCCATGTAACAAATGCCAACCTAAAGATATAACCCCTAATATATAAACAATTACAACCCATAAATGTTGCTGAAAAACCAGCTGCATTTCTTTATATAGATTGTGTGCTTCCTGCTGTGCGTAATCGCCTAAAGTTGTACTTTCTAATGCATGTACATTAGCCATGCCGCCAAACCTTGAGGGTACCCAAAAGTGATATAAATGAAGTACAAGAAAAATTAAAATTAGCGTGCCTAATAAGCCCATGCTCCTGCTATACCAGGTGCTGTTGGTGCGTGGCTTATTGGTGTTGTATTTTATTGGGCGTGCGGCATTATTTTGTGCCCATAAAGTTAAGCCTTGTATAATGTGCAATAACAAAAAAGCAAACAAGCCAATTTCCATTGTGCGGATGATTAAGTTGCTGCCCATGAAGTGGCCCCAATGATTAAATGTTTGCCCGCCATCATTAAAAAAAATCATGGAATTAATAAAACAATGTACAATTAAAAAAGTGATAAGGATAAATCCGGTGGTGGCCATGGTAATTTTTTTACCAATCGAAGAAGTGAAAAACAATTTCCAGGTCATATTACTTACGTTAATTTAATAATGGCACAAAAATACGGCAGTAACGTTATTTTATTAAATGTTTTTACACAATGCGGAATGTTTTATTAAAATTGGTAAAAGTTATACATTAGATAAAAGATGTAACGCCCTGTGCGTAAGGGATAGAAGGGAAAAACACGCAAAGCGCCGTATATTTTTCTTTGCGAAGCTAGGTTATAACTATGGCGCTGCGGATTTTGGAATGATAGCCCGGCCCTGCTTGCGAAGCTTAGGGGTACGCTATAATATATTTTAATTAACGTGTAAAAACCTATTTAGGTACTCCTTTTTCCAACCGCACCATATTTGCTTTAGAAACAATCGGCTTATCGAAAAATAACATTTTGAGAGCTACTACAATTAACAGGATAGCAAAGGCTTTTTTGACTGTTTCTTGAGATAGGCTTAGGGCTAATTTGCTACCTAGGTAACTGCCCGCAAAAAAGCCTGCGGAAATTATAAGGACTACCCGCAAATCTACATACCCTTCTTTATAAAATTGCCATACGCCCAATAAACCAACTGGCAATAATAATATACCCAAAGATGTACCTTGCGCCATTTTTTGTGAGAATCCCAAAAAAAATATTAGCGCAGGAACTATTACTATGCCACCACCAACACCAACCATGCCACCTAACATACCAGCCACTAAGCCAATAATTATTAAGATGATCAACGTTTGCATATTCATCGGTTCATTATTATATTTAATTCAATTCGGTAAATTAAAAATTTTATATGTTTGGTTTTCCCTCAACAAAGCCCTATCAAAATGAGAGGAAGGGATTAACTTAACAGCATTGAATAGTAATTATTTATTAGCGTAGGTAACCTTATAAAAGTTGATTGCTTTCTCAATTACTTTGTAAGCTTCTTCCTTGTCTTGAAATTCATCTATTTCAACTACTTTATTTTCCAATGCCTTGTATTGTTCAAAATAATTTTTAAGCACGGCAATAAAATGCTTCGGCAAATCATGTACGCTTGTAAAATGGTTTACTGTAGGGTCTTTACTGGCAACTGCAATTATCTTATCATCTTTTTCGCCGTTATCTATCATCTGCATATTGCCAATTACGGTAGCTTCTACCAAACATAGGGGCTGTATACTTTCGCTGCACATTACTAAAATATCCAGGGGATCTCCATCTTCGCCCAACGTTTGCGGAATAAAACCATAATTTATAGGGTAATGGAAAGAGGAATGTATAACCCTATCCAATATTAATAATCCTGTTTCTTTATCAATTTCATATTTAGCTCTTGAGCCCTGAGGAATTTCAATTAGACCATTTACAATTTGTGGAGATTTTTCTCCAAAGTGCGCCCCGTGCCATGGATGTAATACGTACATAAATTAATTTATAGTTTGATTATTGATTGATGTTGAAATTAGCTGAGTTGAAATGAGGCTTGCAATTTTGCAGCCAAATATCATTATACTTAACAGCCTTAGTTATTGATTGATAATAAACTATGGTTGTTTATTTATTTTCATTTTGAAAAGTATGTTTAAGGTCAACCAGCCACTTGCCATTTACCCTTACTACTTTTACTTCGTTTTTTGTAGTTTTTTTGTAGCTGTTAGAATAATTTACAATGGTCGTAGAATCATTTACGTTTTTAAGTTCGTTGATAATTATATCGGCAGTTTTATAATTTTCTAATTCTTCTTTGGTCTTGCCTTCAAAGTCTTTTTTGCTCAATTCAAAATACTGGTTGTTCATTTCTTCATCCAGCACCAAAGTTTTAGCATCTTTGTAATCATTCATCAGGATATCTTTTATAAATGCCCTTGCTACATCTATATCTGTTGTAGGATTTTTTTGTTTGTCGTTACACGATACCAGGCTTGCAAAAAGCACCAAAGCAACAAATATTTTTAATTTCATAATTAAAGTTAAACAATGTAATAATTTCCAAAAATACAAAAGCATCTTGACTTGCAAGATGCTTTTACTATTATGCCGTATATTTTTATTGGTTTCTTTTGTCTTTCATTACTTTTTTTATTGAATCAAGAGATTGCATGCCATTCTTCATAAGGGCTTGCAGTGAATCTGTATCTATATTTTTAAATTGCTCCATGGCCTTGCCCAAACTATCTGCCAGGGCGGGGTTGATGTCTTTCATTTTTTGCATTCCAAGGCCCATCATCGTGCCCATGTCAAACGCAACTTTCCATGCGCCGCCCTCTTTTTTTAGCGGAAAACTTACGCTTTCACCATTTTCTTTTCCTTTTTCTTTAATAGGCACAATAGCGTTGTCGCCATTTATGGCAACATCGCCAAACTCAATTTTGTTTTTATCAAACCTGCCCATTTCGTTATTGCCTTTTCCCATCTTCATACCCATTTCCATCATGTCCAGCATGCCTTTGCTATCTGCAGTGGCATACTTTCTTGCACCTTCGATATCCATTTTGCTTAACGATTCAAAAAAGGCTACCAGCGTGGCTTTTGGGTCGCCAGATGCTGCACCGCTTTTGCAACTATCTACTAAAAACGAGGAACTTAAAATGGCAACCGCCAATAATATTTTTTTCATGATTTTATTTTAGGGTTAAATGTAAAGTTATTTTTTTGATGATTATTTAACCAGAAGCTTTACGTACTTGAAAATCGTTTTTGTTGTTCCGGTAAATACAGCCTCCTTGCCCTCCAAGGGAGGGTTCTAGAGTTTCCAAATTTAAAAGTTTGTTACAATCGCAGAGTTAGGGACTCTCCTTTGGAGGGCAGGGAGGCTGCACTTTTTGCTTTTGTTTTGTTGATATTTTTCCACCCACTAAATATGAGGCTTATAAAAAAGACAAACCTAATAATAGGATTACAAATTAAAAAAGATTTTTAGCAACAAAAAACATTAACATAAAAGTAAAGGCAGCAAAGATTGCTGCCTTTAAAATATTTAAAAAAAATAATGATTAATGCCTGCGTTCATGTGCTGCATCAAATTCTTTGTCTTTATCATACGCTCTAATAATAGCTTTTACCAATTTATGGCGTACCACATCTTCTTCATCCAATTCAATATGGGCAATGCCTTCCACGCCTTTTAAAATGCGTAAAGCTTTGTCGATACCGCTGCGCATGTTTCTTGGCAAATCTATTTGCGTAGGGTCACCCGTTATGATGGCTTTTGCGTTGGCGCCAATACGTGTAAGAAACATTTTTAATTGCCCGTCGTTGGTATTTTGTGCTTCATCTAAAATAATAAAAGCATTGTCCAGCGTACGCCCACGCATGTAAGCGAGTGGTGCAATTTCAATGGTCCTTGTGGTCATATAATATCCTAATTTATCGGCAGGTATCATATCGTCCAAAGCATCGTACAAAGGGCGTAGGTACGGGTCAATTTTTTCTTTTAGGTCACCTGGCAAAAAACCAAGGCTTTCGCCAGCTTCAACGGCTGGCCTGGTTAAAATAATTTTTTTAACTGATTTATTTTTTAACGCCCTTACAGCCAATGCAACGGCAGTATAGGTTTTACCGGTACCAGCAGGCCCAATAGCAAATACGATATCGTTTTTATCAACGGCGGTAACCATCCGTTTTTGGTTAATGGTACGTGCCCGTATTGTTTTGCCATTAGGACCAAAAACCAATACATCATTAGGGTTGCGGTCAACAAAATTGTCAACTGCCTGCTGGTCATCGCCACCTAAAATTTGTTCAAAATAATTTTCGCTCATGTGCCCGTTGCGCTCAATGTATTGAACAATCAGGTTGATTTTTTCTTTGGCATCTACAATTTGTTCGGGCGACCCGCTCAATTTTACTTGTGTGCCACGGCTTAAAATTTTTAATAAAGGAAATTTCTTTTTAAGGATGTCAAGCTTACCGTTATTAACTCCAAAAAATTCAATCGGGTTAACTGACTCAAGGTTAATGATAGTGTCTGTCAATGTTCGTTTGGTTTAAAGATTTCGAGATATTTGTTTGATGAATAACGATCAATTCCTTATCTCTCAAATTTAGTGATTTGAGGCTAATAAAAGATTGATATAGTTATTCACACAATGTTAAAAAATATAAATTTTAATGATACAACAATAGCGAAAAAAAATTTCAATAATCTATATATTCCGGTTGATAGATTGGGTAAATTATTTGATAATTTTATACCCGATTGGTTATCTTAATATACATTAAGGTTTAACAAATTATTCCCTCTTTAACTTAAAATTTTATTTAGGCACAATTCACTAAATTATTCAGAAGATTTTATAAATCTAAGTAAGGCAAAATGTAGTATATATTTAAAGAAAGTTGTAAACTCAAAAATTCTGCTATAATTCTACCGATTATATTACATAATTTTAATTAAAATGTTCTAAGTTTTTTTTTCGGAGTGATAGCAGTTTTTTTGCTCTGCTTCATTTATATAATTTGTTTTGTCCAGTATTAAAAGAAGAATAATGATAGATATTAGTACTTATATTGAAAGTGGCATACTTGAATTATATGTTTTACGGAATTTAACGGAAGCTCAAATCGTTGATGTAGAAAGGCTTGCAGTAGCTTATCCAGCTATTGCACAAGAAATATTTGAAATAGAAGTTTCCCTGGAACAATATGCGCTTTCACAACCACTACAGCCATGTATTATGGCAAAGCCGACAATATTTTCTACCATCGATTTTATGGAAAGGATGACTAAAGGGGAACCTGCTTCCTTTCCTCCATTATTGCACGAAGGATCGCAAATTTCGGATTATGCAGAGTGGTTAGATAGGGAAGATATGCAACTACCAAATGACTTTGTTGATTTTCATGGAAAAATTATTGCGCATAACGAAATAGCCAGCACGCTTATAGTTTGGTTAAAAGTTGGGTCGCCTGCCGAAACGCATACTAATGAATTAGAAAGCTTTTTAATAGTGGAAGGTACCTGTACCATCACAATAGATGAGGATAAATTTTATTTGAAAGCAGGGGATTTGTTAAGCATCCCTTTGTTCAAGAGCCATTTTGTACAAGTTACTTCGCTTTACCCTTGTAAAGTAATACTGCAGCGGGCTGCAGCTTAATACAATTTCTTTATTTTAAGGATTCTTTCTTTATTCCGTTAACATAAAGACTAATATGTTTGTTTTCCACTACAAACCCTCTCCATTTGACATGAAAGGAATTAAAATAAAGGTATTGATTGTTACTAATAAAGGTTGATTTTTAATTGCTCAAAAAAATCATGCTCTTCTATTTCTTTTACTTCGCCGGGCTGCAAATTATTTAACTGTAAATTTTCTATAGATATCCTTATCAGCCTTTTGCACCTATGCCGTACAGCGTCCGTCATTTTTCTTACCTGGTGAAATTTGCCTTCTGTCAGTGTAATTAAAAGCCAGGTGCTTGGCAGCCGTTCTAAAAATTCCTGCTCTCTTGTGTATAGGCCTACAGGCTTTTTTACAATTTCTACCTCGCAGGGCGGTGTGGTATAATCTCCACCGCCACGTATGCGTATAGTTACGCCAGTTTGTAGCTGTAATAATTTTTCGGGTGTTACTATATCCCTCACCTGCACCAGGTAAGTACGTTTGTGCGACACTTTGCTTTCGAACAATAGCTTGGTTACTTTTTTATTGGTAGTTAAAATTAACAGCCCTTCAGAATGGTTGTCGAGCCTGCCAATGGCGTGTATGCCTTCGGGAAAATTGTATTTTACCGCCGTTAATAAAACAACCTTATCCGGGCTAACAAATTGGGATACCATATTGTATGGCTTGTTGATGATAAAATACCGGTGTTTTTGCTGGCTCATTATTGTACTGCGTCATTTATTTTAAGCCTGCAATTTGCCTTATTTTTTTTAATTTAAAGGTAAAAAAGTTACGGGGAAATATGCGCACGAAGCGTAAGGGATAGAAGGGAAAAACACGCAAAGCGCCGTAAACTATTTGATAGCGAAGCCAAAAGGTAGGTTTGGCGCTGCGGATTTTGGAATGATAGCCCAGCCCCTTGCCGCAGCGGCTTGGGGTACGCACCATACATTTTACTACTAATTTATTATTGAAACGCCCCACAATTAAGCGTTGAGACAATAAAGGCTACCTTTACAGCTAATTATTTTTTTACCGTTATGACTTTTGATGATTTAAATTTAAATACGCCATTACTAAGTGCGTTGGACGATATGGGTTATACCAACCCGACTACTATACAACGCAAAGTTTTTAGTGTGGTAATGAGCGGAAGGGATGTTTGTGGCATAGCCCAAACCGGTACTGGTAAAACGTTTGCCTATTTGCTGCCCTGCCTTAGGCAGTGGAAATTTAGTAAAGATAAAAACCCGCAGATTATGATTATTGTGCCTACACGTGAGCTGGTGGCACAGGTGGTGGAAGCAATAAAATCTTTAAGCGTATATACTAGCCTGGTAGTGGTGGGCGTGTATGGCGGCATGAATATAAACACCCAAAAACTAGAAGTTGAAAAGGGCCTGGACGTGATTGTAGCAACGCCTGGCAGGCTGTACGACCTTGCGCTGAATGGCGCTTTTAAGACAAGGGGCATTAAGCAACTGGTGATTGATGAGGTAGATGAAATGCTGAACCTTGGGTTTAGGACGCAGCTAAAAAATATACTGGACCTGTTGCCTGCAAAAAGGCAAAACTTATTATTTTCAGCCACCATTACCGATGATGTGGAAATGTTGATTGATACTTATTTTAATGACCCTGTTAGGATAGAAGCTGCGCCCACAGGCACTCCGCTGGAAAATATAATTCAGGTTGCGTACAACGTACCTAACTTTTATACCAAAGTTAATTTGCTGGAATTATTGTTAAGCACCGATGCCAGTATGACCAAAGTATTAGTGTTTGCGGCTACTAAACAATTGGCGGACCAATTATACGAACAGTTGGAAGCCAAGTTTCCAGGCACTGCTGGTGTAATACATTCCAACAAAGAACAAAACCACCGTTTTAATACGGTTAAGCAATTTCAGGAAGGTAACTACCGGTTTATTATTGCAACGGATATTGTTGCGAGAGGCATTGACATTGCAGAGGTTACGCACGTGATAAATTTTGATGTGCCGGAAGTGCCTGAGAATTATATCCATCGCATAGGTAGGACTGGCCGTGCGGATAAAAAAGGCATTGCTATTACTTTTATTAAAGAAAGTGAAAAGGAATCTCAGGAAGGGATTGAGACGCTGATGAAATATCAAATCCCCATCAAGGAATTGCCCGCAGGGCTGGTGATATCTGATGTGCTTACTGAAGAGGAAATACCGAAGGTATTTATGAAGATTATACAGGTACAGGCGCCTAAGAAAGAAGATTCTGGTGCAAGCTTTCATGAAAAATCTGCCAAAAACAGTAAGGTTAATTTTATTGTAAAGAAGAAAGACCGGATGATGAAAAAATATGGCAAGCCAATTAGCAGAGGACAAAAAAAATAGTTTGATGGAAAAGGAAAAAGAAGAAGAAACCACCCATATAAACAAAAGGTTTGAAAATATTATTTGGGAAGAGAAGCATATAATTGGTAGAAATTTTGATACTTGTACGTTTTATAAATGCAGCTTAAAAGGCTGCATTTTTGAGGATTGCTATTTTGAGAAATGTACATTTGAAGAATGCGACTTATCGCTGGTTAAATTTAAAGAAACGTCAGTTAGTGCGGCAAAAATTAATAAATCTAAAGCCATTGGTATTGTTTGGTACGAAGCAAGTAACCCGCTTTCGGTGGCTTTTACTGATAGCCGCATAAGCTACTCCAGCTTTTATGGAAAAAATTGCAAAAAGGCTCAATTTATCAATTGCATTGCCGATGAAGTGGATTTTAATAACTGTAATTTGAGCCAGTCTAATTTTGCCGGTACAGATTTAAAAAATGCTATTTTTAATAATACAAACCTTACACAGGCTAACTTTGTAGGTGCCTTAAATTATAGGATTTCTGCGGCGGTGAATAAGATAAAGAAAGCAAAATTTAGTTTGCCTGAAGCCCTCTCCTTTTTATACGATTTAGATATTGTTTTAATTGATTAATAGTAAGATAATTGTTAGTATTCTATAAAATCATGTAATAATAATAACTTTAATGTTATGAACCCAATTACTATACTTGGCTTATGTGCAGCGTTTTGTACTTCTGTATCTTTTTTGCCGCAGGCAATTAAAACTATACAAACAAAAGATACTTCTGGCATATCGCTTTACATGTATTCGTTGTTTGTATTTGGCACATTGCTTTGGTTTTTGTATGGAATCTTTAGCAGCAACATCCCCATTTACATTGCTAATGGTTTTACCTTGATTTTTTCGCTGATTATTTTGGGGTATAAATTGAAGTATAAATAAGATGTAGCTTATTGCTGAAATAAAGCCAGGTATGGATTACAAAGTTTTATTAGTTGACTTAAACAACAAATCCATACTAATATTAATAGTATGGATTGCAAATGTTTTGATGAAATTTTAAACTTATTTTTTACAGCACTTTTTTGGGAGGCAAGTCAAAAGCAATCGCTTCATGTTCAAAATGCCCTTTATGCGATCCATCACAAAATGGTTTGTTTTGAGATAAGCCACAACGGCAAACAGAGATCACTTCTCTTCCACCAAGATTATAAGCATTACCGTTTTTATCTACCATTTCGACGTCGCCTTCTATTTTAAGGGAACCATTGTTGTTTACTGTAATTTTTGTAGCAGCCATATTAGTTTGAAAGTTTAGTATGCAATTGAAGAAGTGGATTTATACTGATAAAAACAAATGCCTTTTTTGTTAATAGATAAAAAGGAAGACATAGAGTTGATTTATTTTTTCAGCCGCAGATTCGAAGATTTCAAAAAGTTAATCTGCGAATCTGCGGCATATACTTTAATGTTTAATTAACGCTGATAGCAACCTTGGAAGTGGCGTTGATCATATCTACATCCGGTTTTGATTCATCGGTTAATTTTACCTTGCCACGGTCATTACGTACTATCCTTGAGTACAAAGAGATTTCTTTATCAAAAAGAAAGCGGAAAAAAAGTTTGGTCCATGATGTGTGAAAAAATAAAGTATTGTAAAACGTAGGTGCACCAGACCTTATTTGAGGCAGTTTGTTCCATGGTATTGATGGAAAATCGTGGTGTTCGTTATGGAAGCCCACATTAAAGGCAACTGAATTTAAGGGACCGTAGTAACTGTATGTCTCTTGTTCGCCATGGGTTAAATAATGTTCTTGTATCCAACGTGCGCCCAATGGATGCAAGCCTACAGAGAAGAAAAAACTTGCTAGTAAAAACACAATAGCTTTTGGTCCAAGTAACATGGATATACCTACAACAAACAGAATTTGCACCGCCCAGTTTAAAGCGACCCAAGTATCGAAAGGCTTAATTTCTTTTAAGCGTGGAATACGGAATATTTGAAACAAAGGATAAAATAATAACCATACTACTTTACCAATAAAATAATTATTGATAAGCTTAGCTTCCCATTTGTTAGGCAAATCACCATCTAACTCATGTACGCCTTGAAAAGAGTGATGCTTAATGTGGTAACGCTCAAAGGATACTGAACTAGGGAAAATTTGAGGGACGTTGGCAAGGATACCAGCCAACCTATTGGCTTCGGGCTTTTTAAACAGTAGCCTGTGTGCACATTCGTGTATCATTACAAACAACGCATGGTCTGCAAAGGCGCCAATTAAATAAGCAAGCCCAAATACAAGCCACCACGATCGATCTGCTACAAACCATGATAAAACAAGCTGTATAGCAACCAAGCCAATAATCGCAAATATCGTATTGGGATTTTTACCAATTAACTTTCTAATGTCTGGATGCTGCTTTAATATTTCCTTAGTCCTAATGCGGTGTGGTTCAGATGCCTCTGAAAACACGAACGAATCTTTTTGTGCCATAAAATATAATGTATTTTGATTTCAATAAAATGATGGATTTACAACAATATTCTAATACCTATGATAAATGTTTATAAAAATGCAAATTAATGCATTTATCTAATGTATCTAAAGCAATTTTACTAAAGTTTGTAGATTTTTACGTTACAAATGCTACAGCATAATTGTTTACACCAAATAAAAAAACTACCATTTTTATTTTCAAGGCTTATTTACATTAACACCTTGCTCAGTAGCTACTAAACTCCCTTATATAGTACCTTTAAAAAAATTAACCGATTATGGTTAATCAATGATAAAACATTGTATATTTTCGAATAACTTGAAACTCTAAAAAATATGTTTCTATGAGCCTTAAACCTGCAGTAAAAAAAATAATCATAACTGCGATAACAATCTTTATTATTACGTGTTGTTCCATTTGGTACATTTTTACAGAAAAATTTACAGACACGGTCAAAGAGAAAGCTGATTATGCTGTAAACGTTTTAAGCTTTATTAATGAATTTAAAATAAATGACAGCCTTGCCAATAAAAAATATGCCGAAAAAATTATTGAAGTAACAGGCGTGGTTACTGAAATTGAAATGGCAGACAGTACTGTTAACATTAAATTGGCAGATACTACATCTGGTTCCTACGTGATTTTTGCGTTTCAGCAGCAGCATTTAGCCGAAGCAAAAATTATAAAGGAAGGTGATAAGGTAACTATCAAAGGATCGTGCAGTGGTGGTACTTATAGCCAAATTTTGGAAACAGAATATATTGTTTTTAAAAGATGTGTTTTAAGTAAATAAATATGTAAACAATTAAAATTTAAATAAAGACGGAATGAAAAAAACAATTTGTATGCTTGCCATCGTATTTGTAAGCGGTGCACTTTTTGCCCAGAAAAAAACTACAACCTCAGCAACCGTAGCATTTGATGCAACCACAAACTTAGATGCATTGCCAAAAGCAGACAATAAAACTGTGGTAGCTGCTTTAGACCCCAAAAGCGGGATGATTGCTTTTGAAGCGATCGTAAAAAGCTTTTCGTTTAAAAACCCAATGATGCAGGATCATTTCAATAGTGATAAGTGGCTGGATTCGGATAAATTCCCTACTGTTGTTTTTAAAGGCAAGATTACTAACCTTAAAGCAGTGGATTTTAAAAAAGATGGCACTTATTTAACTGAAGTTAAAGGCGACCTTACTATTCATGGCATAACAAAACCTTTAAATACAACTGGTTCTGTAGTTGTAACTGGCAAAGCAATTTCTGCTACTGCAGCATTTACTATAAAAGTGAATGATTATGGTATCATTAATAAAGCTATTGATAACGGCAAAGTTGCTAAAGAACCTAAAATTACTATTACTGCTGATTTTAAATAATCACCTTTTCATCAGTACAACTTATAAAAACTTTTGCTTGTAAATAGACAAAAGTTTTTTGTTTTTATATTAATTTGCTTAAATAATTCCGATTTACTATTTTTGAGTAACCAAACTTATAATTATGGCTTACTCGATAGATTTGTCAAAAGAAGAAGTTTTGACATTAAAGAAACTCCGCCGCACAGAGAAAGACGGCAAAATAT
>JANXVN010000128.1 GCA_025351645.1 Ferruginibacter sp. | reverse complement strand
CCAGGAAGCATACCTACCTCAGCAGATGGCTATAGCATGAAAGGAAAACTAAACGCCAAAAACTGGGCAGCCACTACTATGATGCCGCCGGCTTTGGCAGGCAGGATAATAGGCTATTACAACGGAGAATACATTGGGCTTCCTTACGATAAAAACGACTTTATAGTTGGCAAAAAGGCAACCTTTGGCGAAGGCAATGCGGTAGACCTTGGCACTAATGACGACATAGGCATTGGGGGGGGCAGAAAAGGTGAAATGGAAATTACAAAAGTGGATGCGGCCTTTGTAGAAGGCAAATTCTTTTTTACCGCAGATACTAAACGAGCCATCAAAACTTTAGAAGTAACAGCCGGTTTTTTTAGGCTGCCGTTGCCAAAAGATAAATAACCATCAGTATTGCTGATCAATTAAAAAGGTATTAAATTTCAGGTAACTTTAAAACATGTGCAATTACCGCCTTCTTATTTTATGCGTTTTTGTTTTTTTAAAATCGGTTTTAGCAACTGCCCAGCAAAGCAAGGGCTATACCTTTAGGCACATAGACCAAGCAAATGGCCTGTTGCACAATAATGTTTTGGGCATTACCCAAGATGCTAAAGGCTTTATGTGGATACTTACGCCTAATGGCCTGCAGCGGTATGATGGCAGCCGTTTTGTTAATTACCACGGTATTGTAAACAACCCGTTAAATGGTAGTACAAATGGCGCCGGGCTATATGCTGATAATATAAAAAATGAAGTTTGGGTAATGAAAAAGAATGTGATAGAAAAACTATCATTACCCACAAATAAAATTATTGATTACATACCGGACCAGGTAATAAAGGATAGCACGTTTAAATTTGACAGTTATACCGGAGAAAATAACAACCATTGGCTACTTGGCCAAAAAGGGGTTATTTTATTAAAAGATAGCACCAATAAAATTGGTAGTGCAATCCTAAACATCCATGCTTTGAATTTACGCGAAGGTAATGGTATTGCCGCAGATAGCCTGCATAACCAAACCTGGCTTACCATTGCAGATGGGCTATTACTATTTGATGGAAACACAAAAAAAGTTTTTTCTAAAAAAAACAATATTATCCATAACCCATTGTTACAGCATTTTGGTACAAGGAACACACCGCCACGATTAATAATGAAGGACAGTAAAAGCAACTTTTGGATATCCACCTGGGGAAATTTATTTTACAGGTTCGACCAGCATTCTCAAAAGTTAATAACCTACAATTTAGTGGCTATTAATAAATGGCCTTCCAGTAAAACGGAAGAAGACCGCACTTTATTAATTAACGCTATTTACGAAGATAACCATGCCAATATCTGGATAGCTACAGAAAATGCAGGGCTGTTGCTATACCATGCCACCACAGATGACTTTGAAAATATCATTGTTGATAAAAAAAACAGGCAGGGCATACAATACAACTATAAAATTTACTGCATCACGCAAGATAAAGAGCAAAATATTTGGCTGGGCACTGATAATGGCATTAGTATTTTTAACCCCTATAACCAATGTTTTAAAGTGATACAGCATGAAGAAAATAAACCGTCAATGCCTAAGAATGAAATACTAAGTTATATACAAACCATTACAGGCAATATAATAGTCGGTACCTGGGGAGGAGGGATAGCTGTGTACGATGCACATTGGAAATTTATAAAAAACATCGTTTTTCCGGCACCGTTCCAGTACAATATGGTATGGTGCTTTATGCAGTTGGATGATGGCAATATTTTTATTGGATGCCAGCACGGCTATATACATGTGTACGACCCTGTTACCGAAAAAATTAAAACGATACACCCTCCGGAACTTGAAAACTTTACCATTCGCTGTATGGCAAAAGATGCGGGGGGAAACGTTTGGTTTGGGTTAAATAATGGAAAGGTTGCAGAGTGGCAAAAGCTGCAAAATAAATTTTACCGGTATAACGATAGCCTGCAAACTGGTACCAATAATGGTGCAGCCGTTTTTAAAATTTTGATAGATAAGAAACAACGTTTTTGGGTAAGTACCGAACGGGGCTTTAAACAATTTGATACCGGTAAAAGGATGTACACACAAGTTTATTTACCAGATAAAAAGAATCCATCTTCTATATCTGCCATCAGCAGCCAGGGTATTGAAAGCCTTGATGACACTACATTAGCCATTGGTACAATTTATGGCGGCCTCAATTTATTCAATATAAAAACTGCTTCTTTTAGCCACCTTACTACCAGCGATGGCTTACCTGCTAATTCTATTTATGCATTAAAAAAAGATACGGAAGGCTACTTATGGTTTACTACTGATTACGGGCTATATAAAAGCCAGCCCGCAACAAAAAAATTTATACGCTATAATATGGAGCCTGGCGTAATTAATTCATCTTTTAACAGCAATAATTTTTACGCCTTAAAAGATGGCACCTGGTTAACGGCTAGCACCACAGAAATAATATGCTTTGAACCTGCCACAAACTTACAGAATAATAAAAATGACAAAGTACAGATAGCGGGGTTTAAAATATTTGACGATGCTTTTTTTATTGATTCATTATTGCAGGCTAATAAGCCGGTGCAGCTTAGCTACAAACAAAATTTTATTACCATAGAATTTGCATTGCTTCTTTTTAGTAACCTGCAGCAAACAAAATATTATTATAAGCTTACTGATGTAAATAAAGATTGGGTTAGCGCCGACAGTAAAAATTTTGCTAGCTATACCAACCTTGTGCCTGGCAACTATACTTTTTCTGTAAAGGCCGAAAATGACCTGGGAGTTTCTGCCACAACCTCTTTTGCCGTTATCATATCACCACCATTTTGGCAAACCTGGTGGTTCAGGCTTGTGGGCTTTTTAGTAACTGGGGTAATAGTGTATTGGCTGATAAAAAAAAGGATCAGCGCAATAAGGCACGAAGCAGGCTTAAAGCAAAAAATTGCAGAGACAGAAATGATGGCATTGCGGGCACAGATGAACCCTCATTTTATTTTTAACTGCCTTAACTCCATCGACAATTTAATACAGATGGAGGAGAAAGAAAAAGCTACTTTATACCTCTCTAAATTTGCGAAGCTTATTCGTTCTATACTGGAAAATTCCACTAAAAATATTGTGCCTTGCTGGAAGGATATGGAAACCCTAAAACTATACCTGGAGCTGGAAGAATTACGATGGAATAAAAAGTTTACGTACCAGCTTGCCATAGCCGATGAAGTAATGGATGGCGACTATAAAGTGCCTCCGCTGATAATACAGCCTTTTGTAGAAAATGCCATCCACCATGGATTGCTCAACAAAATTGAGGGCGATAAAACACTGCTCGTATCTGTATTGGCTACCCATAACCACATTCAATACATTATAGAAGACAATGGCGTTGGGCGTGTAAAAGCGGCAAGCTATAAACAGCTTAATAAGCCTGCGCACCAATCTATGGGCATGCAGATTACTACAGACCGCATCCATCTTTTTAATCAAAGCAACAATGGTTCTGTAATAATTACCGACCTTGTAGATGAACACCAGCAGCCTTGCGGTACCAGGGTAACAATATCACTTATTAACCAACCATAATAAAACCACCATGCTAACCGCAATTATAATTGATGATGAGAACAGCAGCCGCAATGCGCTTCGCCAAAAGCTAAATAATCATTGTGCCGAAGTATCGGTAATTGCGGAGTGCGAAAATGGCGAACTAGGCATTATAAACATTGAAGAAAAAAAACCAGATATTGTTTTTTTAGATGTGGAGATGCCCCGCATGAATGGCTTTACCATGTTGCAGCAACTAAAAAATAAAAATTTTGAAGTGATATTTATTACTGCCTACGACCACTATGCCATACAAGCCATTAAGTTTAGCGCACTCGATTACCTGGTAAAGCCAGTTGAAGTAAACGACCTTAAAATAGCGGTTGATAAAGCCGCCGAAAAAAGACGGCAGCCCATCGTTAACAACCGTGTAGAAATGTTGCTGCAGAATTTTTTAGATGAAAAAAAAGAACACCAGCGCATCGCCATCTCCTCTATGGAAGGCTTGCAGTTTATTATGACAGACGATATAATTTACCTGGAAGCAAACAGTAATTACACCAGTTTTTATTTAACTAACAACCGAAAAATTACAGCCACCAAAACGCTTAAAGATTTTGAAGAAATTTTGCCAGCCACTATATTCATACGCATCCACCACAGTTACCTCATCAATAAAAATGGCGTGGATAAATACATTAAAGGCGAGGGCGGACAAGTGGTGATGAAGAACGGCATAACGCTGGATGTTGCCCGAAGAAAAAAGGAAGAATTTATGAAGGCTGTCGGGCATTGATAGCAAATTACTTTACAGAAAGTTTATTTAAAACTCTCCCCGCCCGTTTGCAAACTAGCACAGCAATTACTTTACAAAAGGCAATAGCCGGCAATAAATTTCCAGCATGGCAGCCTGGTCTATCAATTGCTTTTTATCATTTTTACCAATAATGTTTTGTGCATCTTTTTCAGTTTGCCAAATAGCATCCGCATCTGCAATAAACGCATCAATGTATTTTCTCTCTTTATCGTACTTGTACAAATGGATATATGCCCGTAACAAAACCGCATTAAACCAGTAGTTGCCCGGCCAGCGGCTGTTTTTATAAAAATGCCCAAAACCCGCTGCTGCTATCAGTTTGGCTTCTGTTAAATATTTTTGCTGCCTTGTAATTTCGTACAATAGCACATTGCTCTGCAGCATAGTAGCAGTATTGTAAGTATAAGTTGCCTTATCAATTTTTAACGAAGGGATGTGTATGTTATCGTAATAAACATACGTATCAGCCTTCAAGTATTTATTCGCCCAATTGTATAGTAACAAAGCCGTATCTAAATATTTTTTTTGTTTGGTAGCTTTGTATAATTGTAGTGACAAAATTATTCCGGGGCCATTGCTGCAGGTATTCTTGCTTGTCTTTTCATCTTCTTTCCAATACAAGCCACCTCCCGAAATGGTATCATAGCCCGTCATCATAAAAGTATAAATTTTGCGGCCTTCAAATAAATAACTGGCATCTTTAGTACGTTCGTATGCATCCATACTAGCAATGCCAATCCACTGGTTATCATCATAAAAACGGGACGCTTTATTTTTTACGTAAGATGCATATCCAGCCGCAGGCGCCGACCCATCGTTGTAATGATAGATAGTTTTTATTACGCTCTTTAAATATTTTGGCGGCGCCATTTGCATGGCTTCCGCTTCATTGGCTGCCTGTATCAACCCACAAAGCGGCCATAAATAACAATAGTCATTTTCGCCGGCGGCATGTTTATTAAATTCTTTGTAATTATTAGTGGTACTATCATAAAAATAGCCGCGGATATTTTGCTCGATTGTTGCTATTTTATTTTTGTAATCAGCCTTTTTATTTTGTGCGGCAACCTGCTGCAATAAAAATATATGGAGCAAAAACATGGAAATTAATAATGGCTTTACAGGCATAGTTTATCTGTTTAATGTAAGCAGCTTTTTCGCCGCATAAAAAAATTTCCATCGCAATATAAACCATCAAAATCAATCCTTTTTAAAATCTACTTAGTTACACTTAATTTTGCCAGATGGAAAAATATCTTGAGCAACTTGTAGCCAACCAGCAATACGATAAAAATAATTTCTTCCTCATTGCAGGCCCTTGTGTAGTAGAAAGCGAAGAGCTTGTAATGGAAGTAGCGGATAAAGTTTCCACCATCTGCGCCAACCTCGGCATACCATACATTTTTAAAGCGTCTTACCGCAAAGCAAACCGTACCAGCGGCAATTCGTTCACTGGCATTGGCGATGAAGCCGCATTATCTTTATTAAAAAAAGTAGGCGAAAAATATAAGCTACCCACTATTTCCGACATTCATGCACATGAAGAAGCCGCCATGGCTGCAGCTTACATCGATGTATTGCAGATACCCGCGTTCTTATGCAGGCAAACAGACTTACTGCTTGCCGCCGCCGAAACGGGCAAGGTAGTCAATGTAAAAAAAGGGCAATTTGTAAGCGGCCCATCCATGAAATTCGCCGTAGAAAAAATCCAAAGCGCCGGCAACAGCAAAGTAATGCTCACAGAAAGAGGCAACTCCTTCGGTTACCAGGACATGGTGGTAGATTACCGCAACATCCCCCTAATGAAAGAGCATGGCGTGCCTGTAGTAATGGATTGTACGCACAGCCTACAACGCCCCAACCAAACTTCCGGCGTAACCGGCGGCGACCCCCAATTAATTGAAACCATCGCCAAAGCCGCTATAGCAACGGGTGCAGACGGTATTTTCATCGAAACACACCCCAACCCAGCAGTAGCAAAAAGCGATGGAGCCAACATGCTACGTTTAGATTTGTTGGAGCCTTTACTGGAAAAACTAGTAAAACTCAGGGCCGCTATCCTCTAAGAAATCTTTATTAGTAAGAAGCAATTCTTAATTCCTAATTCAATGCCGTTAAGTTAAGACCTTTCCTCTCCTTTGGAGAGGGTTAGGGTGAGGTAAAGACAAACATATAGATCCTTAACTTAACGGCATTAATTCCTAATTTTTAATTCTTAATGGGTTTTTTTGTTGTCTCAATTAATACAGCAGCCATGTGGAGCTGCGGTGGCGTCGCACTCTTTTACATCGGTTTTTCATGGGATCTTTCATTACTAGGTGTGGGTATATGCTAATGAAACAATCTTCAATTTAGAAATTGTATATGTATGGTCAGGCCGTGGCCTGTTGCTACAAAACACCATCCTACAAAAAAGCCTTACCGCCTTACCGGCAAATCAAAAAACTGCCAACAAAAATTCCGTTTATAGTAAATTTTATAGCTTTCTCTGCTTGCAGCCACCCCACCCCAGCAACGTAAACAATCCCTAAACTGCGTACCTTTACCCACATTTATTATGAAGACAAAGACATTACATAAAGACAGCGTAAACATCATTACCCTCGGTTGCAGCAAAAACATGGTGGATAGCGAGGTATTGAGCGGGCAATTAATAGCCAACGATATAGACGTAGTACACGAAAGCACCAAACGCAACCACAACATCGTAATAGTGAACACCTGCGGCTTTATAGAAAAAGCAAAAGAAGAAAGCATCAACACTATCTTAGACCAGGTAGATTTAAAGCGCCGTGGAAAAATAGATAAAGTATACGTAACAGGCTGCCTAAGCGAACGCTACAAAAATAACCTGGAAGCAGAAATACCCGAAGTAGACGCTTACTTCGGCACCATGGAATTGCCTAACATCTTAAAAACATTTAACGCAGATTATAAGGCCGACTTAATGGGCGAAAGGCTTTTATATACCCCACAGCATTACGCCTACATGAAAATAAGCGAAGGCTGCAACCGCACCTGCTCATTTTGCGCCATCCCGCTAATGCGTGGCCAGCATGTAAGCAGAACGATTGAATCTTTAGTAGACGAAGCTAAAAGGCTGGTTGACAGAGGCGTAAAAGAAGTAATGCTGATAGCGCAGGAGCTTACTTACTACGGGCTCGACATCTACAAAAAAAGAGAATTGCCAAAGCTATTAAATGCCCTTGCAGATGTAAAAGACCTGGAATGGATACGCCTGCACTATGCCTATCCATCTAAATTTCCGATGGATATTATTGATGCCATTAAAGACCGTGATAATATTTGCAATTACCTGGATATGCCTTTGCAGCATGCAGCCAACAACATGCTGAAGCTAATGAAGCGCCAAATTACCCGTGAAGAAATGGAAGACCTTGTAGGCCAGATACGGTATAAGATGCCGGATATTTGCCTACGTACTACATTGATTGCCGGCTTTCCTGGCGAGACAAGGGACGATGTGGAAGAACTAAAAACCTTTTTGCAAAAAATGCGTTTCGACAGGGTCGGAATTTTCAGCTACAGCCATGAAGAAGGCACCAGTGCGCACAGCCTGGTAGATAATATCCCACAGGAAGAAAAAGAAGAACGTGCCCAGGAAATAATGGAAGTGCAGCAAGAGATAAGCCTGGAAAAGAACCAGGAAAAAGTAGGCAAGACGTTTAAAGTATTAATTGATAAAAAAGAAGCCGGCCGATACATTGGGCGTACAGAATTTGATAGTGTGGAAGTAGATAACGAGGTGATAATAGAAAGCAAAAAGAAATTAATAATCGGTGATTTTGTGAACGTGAAAATAACGAAGGCTTACGATTACGATATTGAAGGAGAAGTGGTTTAACTATATTTATGACCTAAAATTAATTTTATGGGATTAGTTTATGCTGACATAGAGCTGATTAATCGTGAAGACATAGTCCTTGCCAGGAAATTTTTTATTGGAGAAGATGGTATAAAGAGAGTACACCTTAATATGATGGATGATAGTGGTGCTTATATGATGGCAATTAACGAAACCATTCAATCCCAATTGGAGCTTCCATTTATAGAAAAAAAAAGTACAATTGGCCGATGGCCAAATAGTTGAATACGATGTTGTAGGGACCGTTAATGTGAAATTTGCCAATAGAAAAGCAACCTGTAGCGCATTTGTTTTACCAGGGGATAGCGAGCCACTTTTAGGAGCTATTCCAATGGAAGAAATGGATGTTTTAATTCATCCTTTGCGGTAGGTGATAATCGTAAATCCAGAGCATCCAAATTATGCAGTTTTAAAAATGAAGTAATTATTAGATGAATACAACGGCTCAATTTATTGCTTATAGCAAAACAGGTTACATCTCAAAAATGGTAACTGACTATATTGGTAACGAAAAAACATTACAACCTTTTTACGCACATCCTGTTTCGTTTGAAGGCATAAAAGCGGCTATCGAACAACGTAAGCCTTACCCTACTGACAGATCTTTGCTGGTAGAAATATTAAAGGGTCAATATCAAAACATCGAACTTACCACCAAGCAAAAAACTTACCTTAAACAGTTAGGCGATGCCAATACTTTTACCATCTGCACTGCCCATCAGCCAAATATATTTACCGGTTATTTATATTTTATCTACAAAATTTTACACACCGTAAAACTGGCGGAAGAATTAAAAGAGCAACTACCAGAAAATAATTTTGTGCCCATCTATTACATGGGCAGCGAAGATGCAGACCTGGAAGAACTGGGGCATATTTTTATTAAAGGCGAAAAGTTTGAATGGCAGACAAAACAAACAGGCGCTGTTGGCAGGATGAAAGTGGATAAGGATTTACTTCAATTAATGGAGCGTATAGGCGGGCAATTATCTGTATTTACACACGGTACAGAAATAGTGGGTTTGATAAAAGATTGTTACCAATTAGGCACTACCATTGAGCAGGCCACTTTTAAATTAGTGAACGGGTTATTTGCGGAGTACGGCGTACTTACTTTATTGCCAGATAGCGATACGGTGAAAAGGACATTTATACCCACCATGAAAAAAGAATTGCTGGAAGGGTTTTCACATCCGGCAGTAGAAGAAACAGTAAAGAATTTCCCATCAATGTATAAAGCGCAGGCCAGCGGCAGGGAAATAAATTTATTTTATTTGCTAGATGGCAAAAGGGAACGGATAGAAAAAGACGGTGAGGGATTTTTGATAAATGATACCAGCTTAAAATTTACATCAGCAGAATTGCTACAGGAATTGGAAACACATCCTCAAAAATTTAGCCCTAATGTAATTTTAAGGCCCGTATTGCAGGAAACTATTTTACCCAATATTGCCTTTATCGGCGGTGGAGGCGAGATAGCTTACTGGCTTGAATTGAAGAAGGTTTTTGAAGCTGTTGCTGTTCCATACCCAATGCTGATAGTGCGCAATTCATTTATGTTTGTAAGCAAAGAGTTGCAAGCTATCGCACAAAAATTACAATTAACTTATACCGATTTATTTAAGCCCGAACTGGAACTCATCAACCAATTAGTAAAAAGGGATAGCACATTACAATTAAGCTTAGGCAAAGAAAAACAGCAATTTGCTGATTTTTATGAGCAATTAAAAATCATAGCCGGCAATATAGACGTTACTTTAAAAGGGCATGCCGAGGCCTTACAAACGCAGGCTTTAAAGAAAATAATAGCCCTGGAAAAAAAGATGCTAAGTGCAGAAAAGAAAAAATTTGAAGTACAGCAGCGGCAGGTACAAAAGTTAAAAACTCAATTATTCTTCAACAATAATTTGCAGGAACGCACGAGCAACATTATGCCTTTTTATGCCAATTGGGGCAAAGATTTTATTAAGATGATCTACGATAATTCCAAAGGGCTTAACCAGAAGTTTGGTATTTTGTTAGAGCAATAAGCAGGGCTCTTTATTAACTTTGCCATGGCTACAAAACCGCTCCAATAATATTTTACTTTTAAAAAGTTGCTCCGGATAATAGGTAAATTTCATTAAATATATAGCTAAAATTAAGGCACCTGCCCTAACGGACAGGTGCCTTAATTTTAGCTTGCTTTAATATTGGTTAAGTTGGCTGATACCTGGATGAATAAGCCTTTCGTTTGCAAAATTTAAAGCAGTCTTAAATATCCATTTAAAACATTATCAATTAATATCAACGCTCGTTTTCAATTTCTCAATCATACTTTGCACATTGGTTTTATTGCCAGCATCTGGTGCCTGTACTAATGCAGCGTTGGCATATTTTAATGCTTGCTTATAATTTGCTTCGGTGCTTAAAGCCCTTGTCATGCCCATATTGGTAGTAAATTGATTAGGAAATTTTTTATAGTTGGCCCTTAAAACTTCTGCAGCTGCTTTTGTTTTTTTTGCTGCCAGCAACTGGCGTGCGTACCCATCTATTTCATTGATGTTACCCAATGTTATAGCATCCTTCACCAAAGAATCAGCGGCCGTAGCATTGCCCATAAGGCTTACTATCCTGGCTTTAGTAGATAAAGTGCTAAAGTTTTTTTCGCCAACATATTTTCCATTAATAGCATATTCTGCCCATTGAGATGCCTCTTCTAAATTGGTATTATTATCGGCACACCATGCTGCAGCCTGTACCCATGCCTTGCTTTCGAAGCCTTTATCGCTCTTTAATTCATTGCGAAAAATTGCAAGCTGCGGCTTATTTACATCTACCTCAACAGTAAAAGGAAACATCCATTTTTCCCACATCAAAGCAATAGTTGCTGTATTGGCTGTTTGGTTTATAAATTCATATTTCAACCATTCAACTGGCTGGGCCAATTGCTGTTGCTTTACCGTTACCCTTAAAGCATCCTGTTTATCATCATAAAAAAAGCTACCCCAGGCAGCATTATTTTTTGAAAAGATAAATATGGATTCTTCTTTGCCTACAGCAATAAAAAACCCATATTTGCCAGCAGGCAATGCTTTGCCATTTATTGTAACATCGGTACTAAAAGTAAGGGTGGTATTTTCATTAGCGCCTGCACGCCATGGCGCTGCTTTGCTGGTACCAAAACCCAGGTCGGTAAATCCATAAGGCACTAACCCTCCCCATATTTTTCCTTCACGCCCTTTTACTCCAGGGCGGCTATAATCAATGGCAACATCTGTAAGCCCTACACGTTCCTGCACAACAGTTTTTTTATTTCCACCATTTGGCGTAGTAGTAAGTTGGGCACTGGTAATCTGTAGTAAAGAAATAAGGGTAGCAATGCTGGTTAATAATCGTTTCATAAAAAGTTTCTTGGTTGCCTTAAATGTACGGTGAGTAAAGGGTAAAAGCAATACTTGTTTTATAAATGGCTAGCGAAATCAATAAGCGGATCAAATTATTTTTCTACATGCAGCATTTGCAGGAAGGCCCATTTTTTAGCAAGGGCATTTACTACCAGCGCTATCCGCTTAATTTTGGTGGGTTCTGTCTTGGCGCTTTCAATCCATTTGCTAAAATAATTTTGATGAGATGTTGGCAATGATTTCAAATAAGCCAGTGCTGCCGGCTCATCTTCCAAACACTCCATTAACGCTGCATTTAACTGGTACTGTTTTTTATTTATAGCTAATTCTACTTTTAATAAAGCGCCTTTTGTTTTGCCGGTACCTTTGCGCATAACCGCATTAAGCGCCAGTATAAAATCGCCTTCGCCCATTGGCATCAATGCTACGCCTTCTATGGAATGCTCATCCAGCTTGCCTTTTACCCTGAATTATTTTTTATTTCCAAGGTATAATTGCTTCGCCATTTCAAATGGGATAGTAATATAAGTCCACCCCGTTTTTTCGCCTTGCTTATCAAACTTTAATATGGTTGCCGTAAATTTTATCAAACCCAACTTTTACAAATTTGCTGTTAATTTAAGCAAACAAAATCACGTTGTTTTAACTTTTGTATGCTTAATTTTATTGCATGATATATTGCATAAAAAAAATATTGCTTACACTTTTTCTCTTTTTAAGCATCGCCGGCTTTGCACAAACCCGCAATGCTGATTTTAAAGTGATAGACGATTACGTAAAATCTTTAGGTGCCTTAGATACCTTGAACGCTGGCAGCATCAGTTTTATAGTAACCAAAAAATTTCCAGATAATAAAGATAAGGCAAGGGCAATATTCGATTGGATAGCATACAATATCAGCTTCGATTGTAAGATGGCCAGGAATAATGGCAACGAAAAAAATACCTCCGATGATGTGCTTAAGACGAGGAAGACAAACGCTTCTGGTTACGCCGCATTGTTTCAGGATATGTGTAGCGTAGTAAAGATCCGTTGCCTGACTGTTGATGGTTACCTAAAAAACAATGTAGCACAAATTAAGGAAAAGCCGGATGAATTGAACCATACCTGGGATGTGGTGCAGCTGGGCCAAAGCCCTGAAAGCTGGTTTTATGTAGACCCAACTTTAGGCAGTGGCTACACAGATGATAAGGTTACTGTTTATACAAAGGCTTACAACGATGCTTATTTTTTTGCAGACAGGACGATATTTAATGCGCAACATTACCCCGATAATAAAGCATGGTTCTTAGGCTTTGGCCCTAAAAGCGAAAAAATTTTTTTATCGTTGCCCGTGGTTAAAAATGCAGCTTATGAATATCGGGTAAGTGGCTACACTCCTGCTGATGGATCCATAAAAGCCCATATAAAAAAAGCCGTGCAGTTTAGTTTTAGGGCATCTGGAAAAATAGATATTGTTGCATTATCTATTGGCGAAGAAAAAAAGAAAAAAGTAAAGACGGTAGATTATAGCTTTGATGGAAGCAGTGTTAGTTTCAGTTATAAATTTGAAGAAGAAGATAGTTTTCCGATAACTATTTTGGTAAATAACAAACCTGTATTGGGCTATATGGTTGAGGTAACCGAATAAATAATTAACTCATAACCTAAAAAAGACCGGTGCTAAACCAGTCTTTTTTTATGCAGTATCATTTCTATTAAAGTAATGCTTTTACCTTTTTTTCTAACTCTTCGCCTTCCAAATTTACAGCAACTATATTGCCGGCCTTATCCACCAAAAAAGTATTTGGTATGGCATCCACGCCATATTTTTCTGCTATTGGCGAGTACCAGCCTGCTTTGTCGTTTACCTGGGTGTAGGTTATTTTATCCTGGCCGATAGCTTGTATCCAATCCTTCTTTTTACTATCTATCGATACGCCAAATACGTCAAACCCCTTCGCCTTGTATTTATCATACAGTTTTATTACGGAGGGTATAGCGGCACGGCAGGGCGCACACCAGCTTGCCCAAAAATCTATCAGTACTACTTTGCCTTTTAATGATGACAGCTTTGTGGTGGCGCCCTTAACATCTGGCAAAGAAATTTCAGGTGCCAGCTGGCCTATTTTAATTTGTGCATTGGCTATTGAGCCCAGCAGTAGGCAGGCTACTGCAATAAAAGTCCGTTTCATTGGCAACAATTTTTTTTTCTAAATAATGATAGTATAAATTTCAAAAACCTTTTCATCTTAATAAACATTAAAAATAGTGTACTCTAACCTTACAAAAATACCCTGTGGCGAAGACCGTTCGAGGTTTTTTATCAGGGCATAGCGATAGCCCAGATCTATGATCATCCTGCTGTTGAACACCAATTGTGCGGCAGGCGCTATATCCAGGTAATTTCTACCGCTTTGTAAATTTGTCTGGCCTAATAGTTCCAACATCAAATTTAAATTGGTTTGTTTGTAATTCGTATATTCTTTTGGCAATATTAACTTACCGATAGATAATGTATAATTCATCGCATTGCGGTTGTTGCCGCCCAATAAAAATTTTTCACTGCCATTATCCGTAGCATGCACAAAAGATGTACCGGCAGATAAGGCCACTTTATTGATTAACTGCGTGGCAACAAAACCACCTTCGTACCCACTGTTAAAACCGGTTAGGTCAATGGCAGGTTGTTGGATGGGGCTGTTGTTGAAACTATACTTTCCGTAAGCCGATAACCTAAAATGATTATGGATATCATCTACACTAAGTACGCGGTATTTTAAATAAAGACTGCCGCCATTGCCGGTAAATTTTGAATTATTGTTACTTAAAAATGCGGAAGCATGCACCATTACTTTTCTAGATAAGCCCCACATAATTTCTGGGTTTAAATAGTAGTTTACTTTATCTGCCGCGTTATTTTTCATAAAGCTATTGTTGAGCCTAAAGCCCATGCTTTTAGCAGCCATATTACTCGCAGGTTCTGTAAAAACAAACAGCTCTTGCGCAGCAGCACGCCTGGCACAAAATACCAGGACAAGCAAAAATATCTTTCTCATTAAAATTATTTAGGGTGAAGGAAAAAGTTATAAGCTATAAGTCGAAACTTATAACTTATAACTCATAACTAGAATTAAATCGTTGCCTGAAAAACACGAGTGCCCAACTTCAGCCCGTCTTTAACACAGCAGGCTGCCGCAACACCAGTTTTGTAGCATTCCATCGTAGTGTATTTACTGTTGGCCTTATATGCCTTTGAGGTTACATACCCCTTGTCTATCAGTTGTATAGTTTTATCGCCATCCAGCACCTGATTTTTTATATTGAGAAAATGAAACGTAGTGCCATCAATGGTTACAAGCCCATCGTTCACTAATTGCACTTTATCAAAATGAACTGTTGCTGTAAAATTTGCCACAAAAAAGCCTGCATCTTCTACCTTCTTTTTAAGCTTGTCAAAATCTACGGCAGTGCCTGGCTTAAAGGTTATTTCAAACGTAGAGGTTTTTATATTGGCATCTACATTTTGCACAAAATCAACTGAGCGTAATGATTTATTGATGGCATTACTGCACATGCTGCAGGTTAAGCCACTGGCTTGTATAGCCACTTTGGTAACTTGCGCTTTGGTTGCAAATGAACACAATAGCGCAGCCATGAAAAGTATATTTTTCATAAATGAGTTTTAATGATTGAAAATAAAAATGAATAGCGCTTATTGCTTTTTGTCGATAGCCGCAGCATCTTCCTTCCTATCATACTGGCAGCATTTATCTAACTTGATGTAAGCCGCATTGCTGCCTTTTATATCTTGTGTGTCGTACCCAACGTTAGCAATTGCTTGTTGAATTTTTGTAGATGAAGTCTTGGAAGTATTATACGCTAATTGTAGTTCTTTAGAATCTTCGTTCCAGATGGCGGTAGTTGCACCGGCAGATATAGCAGCTTTTTCAATATGCTTTTTACAACTGCCGCAATTGCCCCATACTTTAATGGTTTCTTTTTTTACGGCTGTTTGTGCATTTGATACATTGGTAAACAGACTACCAAATAAAACGGCGAGGAATATGATTAATGATTTCATTTTAATAAATTTAAGATTGTAAATTGATTGTTTGGTGGTACACAAATTAATACCACATTACTTTATGCAATGGCAAAAAAATCAACGTAATCTCAAATCCTAAAAATGCAATTCATTATACAAATAGAAGGAGTAGTATAATCGGGAGAGGAATGGTCCTGTACTTTCTTATCAGCGGTTGTTCCGGTTAAAATCCAATTGTAAGCAACATAATTATGTATGATAGCAACATCAGCAGCCCCAAAATCAACATCGTTTGAAACCGTTTTGTGCGCATCTTTTAATTTGTAAAATTGATGCTTATCGTGGCAACACCCTTTTTTTGCCGTCATGCCGCACTTGCTGCATTTGCTGTTATCTGCCCCGTAAAATTTTACGCCACTTTCTTTGCCCATGCAATAATGTATGTCCATGGCAATCCCAGATGAGGAACCCATGTACAAAATTGCCAGTAAAGCGACGATTATTTTTTTCATTTGAAATATAAAGGTAAAGCGAAATATTAAATTTTTTTGTTAAAAGAAAAGAATACAAACGCGGATAGAACAGATAAGGGCAGATAAAACGGATTATCTCGTTGTGCTGAAATTTTAAAATAAACCATATCACAATAAAGTTTTTTTTGAAAACAGTTGTATAAAATAGTATCCGCTTTCATCAGCCAAATCAGCGTTTCTATCTTACAACTTTAGTTTACAAACCCCCACTCTATCCCAAACCTAAAAATAAACCCTGGGTAAACATAATGCGGAGCGGCATAATTGTATTTATTAAACCCAAAGCCGTTTGTAAAGTTCATGGTATTTAAATTTTCTCCACGCAAAAACAAGATGAACGATTTTATCCTAAAATGCAGGAAGGCGCTAATATCCGGGCGGTTCTTTATAGTAAAAGAATCTTGCGTAAAAAATTGCCCACCTACAGGCGAGTATCCATTTCCTTTATAGGGCGAGTAATACCTAAACTCAATCCCGGTGCTTAAATTTAAATTTTTGTAAAACACACCTTCGTAAGCAATGCGGTTCCTTGTAAAAAATAAAGGCACCCTTAGTGGCCCTGCGGCATCAGTTTGTTGCAGGGTAATGTCGCTATATAAATTCCATCTTTTAGTAAGCTTGAATTTTTTTGATGCGCTTAATTGCAATAAGTTAATCACTTTACTGTACTGCGCTGTATGGTAATAATTTGTGTAATAAACATAGTTGGTAATAAAATAGTTAGCGGCAGAAAGGCTTACAAACTGGTTATCTGCAGCAGCCTTGGCAACAATTATATTTTCTTTTCCATAGTTGCCAACCTTGCTTAAATTAAAAGAAGATTGCGAGTTAAAAATAAACGACTGGCTTCGGTTTACATTGCTAAAATACAGCCGTACATTGCCCCATTTTTTATTGATGTACCTCGCCAAAGCTGCGGTAGCGCTGTAATCTCCAGCATTTAGCCCTGCCGTATAAAATTCGCCATTAGCTAAAATATCCCACTTTCTGTTACGGGTTTTATTGCGGTACTCGCCGTGCAGCACCAGGTTAAAAAAGCTATGGCTACCTGTGTTAAAAGTGCCATTGATATTTTCAATCTTTACGCCTGCCAATAAATACTGGGCGGTATTTTTTGTATCTGGAAATGATATCACCGAAAAATCGTTGGTCATTATTTTAAACTTATCTGTTACAATCAGGCTGTCTTTTCCAAGCGCATCTTTCTTAATCGTTGTATCGTACCATTTTTGATAAATAATGCTATCCGGCACAAGGTCCCTAAACTGATAACTTGAATTAGTATAAGTAAACGTGTGCTGAAACCGCAGTTTTGAATAAAACAAATACTCTGTAGTGGTATCATTTATTTCAATAGAATCTTTTTTACCCACATCGTAGCTTTGCCGTAAAAAAAGGTTCAGGTCTTTATATACGTTGCCGGTATTTACCGTTGTATTAAAAGGGTTAAAAATAATAGCGTTGCCTCCCAAATTAGTAGGTATCGAAAACAAGGGGAAATTCTTGTCTGCTAAATTGCTGTCATTCCTTACTCCGCCATTTTCATTGCTTTTTATAATATTGCCAAAAAACATAAAAGCGGCAGCATACCTTTTTCGCTTGCTCTGAAAATTTGTAAAAAGCCGGTAACTTTTATTATTATCGTTTTGAGAAGAAAAATATCCAGGGGCACTAATAAGCCGGTATTCCATCCCAAAATTTAAATTAGGCTTAGGGCTTTGTGTGTGTAAAATATTTATCAATTGCTCTTTACTGGCGGCAGTTTGGTAACCTATTTTTGTGTATGGCTTAGTAGTCTTAAAGAAGCGGGAGTTCTCAAACGTAAACTTATACGCATCAAAGGCGTGAAAGCCAGCATCAAAGCCAGCTTTGGCATACGGGCTAAAAATTAACGGGTAACCCGCCGTGCCATTATTGCCCAGGTATTGTTGCGCTGCCGGCTCAGAAAAATACTTATAAAAATCCGTGATGTTCGTATCTATCCTAATGTTACGGATAGAATCCAGATAGCGATAAGTTACTGTGATGGTATCTTTTAAGTCGTCCCTATGTTCAAACCCAAGCCCAAGGCTATCGCTTTTGCTGCCGCCTTTACCAGCGCCGCTGAAGCTTCTGCCTGCATTGGTTATGCCAGAAAGCCCTCTTTGCGCAAAGCCCGTTTCAACACCCAATAACAACAATAATAAAAAAATTATTTTATACATCATTCAAAATTAACCAGCTTACAGTTTATATTAAATTTCGCAGTAGGCCAGCGATCAGCGATAATTTACAACCCTGCAATAAGTTCTTTAAAAATAAGTGTCAGCTTCGGCTCGGCTTCTTTGGCAGCCTGCAGCACTTCTTCGTGGGTAATTTTATTTTCTTCTTCCCTTATGCCAAGGTCGGTTATAACGCTCATGGCAAAAACGGTAACGCCCATGTGTACGGCCGTAATTACTTCCTGTACGGTGCTCATGCCTACCGCATCTCCGCCGGCAATATGTAAAAATTTATATTCGGCCCTTGTCTCAAAAGTAGGGCCGGTAACTCCACAATAAACGCCTTCCCGCAGGGTAATATTTGCAGCGGCGGCAATTGTTTTTGCTTTCGCAATCAAGGCTTTGCTATAAGGCTCGCTCATGTCTGGAAACCTAGGGCCAAGTTTTTCTGAATTTTCGCCTATCAATGGGTTAACGGCAAAAAAACTAATATGGTCATTGATCGCCATTAGGTCGCCAACCGCAAAACCAGCATTCATGCCACCAGCCGCATTGCTTATTAATATAGTAGTAATGCCTAAAAATTTCATCACCCGTATCGGAAAAACAACTTCCTCTGGCGAATAGCCTTCGTAATAATGAAAACGCCCCGCCATGGCCACTACTTTCTTGCCACCCAACTCGCCAAAAATAAGCTTGCCACTATGGCCTTTAACAGTACTTACCGGAAAATGAGGTATATCCGCATAATCAATTGCTGCTTCTACTTTCATCTCTGCAGTAAAGCTGCCCAACCCGCTGCCCAGCACAATGCCCACCTGCGGTGCAGTGGCGTAAATAGCTTGTATGTATTCAACCGCCTCATTAATTTGTTTAATCATTTTAGTATTGCTTATTTAAGTAAGAGTAGCCTTGGTTTTAAAATGGTTTTTCACAGCCAGTAACCTTTTTACAAAGAAAGGAAACTAAAAGCAAGGACGAATTAAAAATATGGTAAAAAACAAGGCGGGTAAAGAGGTTTTTATTTGCCGGTAAGGCGGTAAGCCGTTTTTAAAAGGTGCTTTCGTTAAGGAAGGTTTTTCATTTTTTTGTCCCGGCCAATACAAAGCTATGTGGGGCTTCATAGGCGTCGCACTCTTGTACTTTTGTTTTTTATTGGGCTTTTACCACGTGTAGTGGGGCTTATGCTGGTCGCTGTAGTACACCCAAGTATTCCCCCGGTGAGTCACCCTTTGGGGGTGACTCACCGGGGGAATTTGTAGGAACAGGCCCGGCCTGTTCAGAAGGGACCACGCAAAAACGAATAGCACCCAAAATAATTAAACCCCGCTGAACAGCCCGCGGCCTGTTCCTACAATGGCAAAACGCCTCACCGCCTTTCCGGCAAATCCGCAAATAATTATATCATGTAAATTTCCGCTTCCCTTACTATCTTCGCAAAAAATTTTTATACCATGAACCTTCACGAATATCAGGCAAAACAATTGCTGAAAAAATTCAACGTTCCGGTGCAGGAAGGAATTGCCTGCAACACCCCTGCCGAGGCAGAAGAAGCTTACCGCCAGATACATACTTTATACGACAGCAAGTTTGCAGTAGTGAAAGCGCAGATACATGCGGGCGGGCGTGGCAAAGGCACCATCATTGGCAAAGAGCAACGTGGCGTGGCAATAGGTAAAAGTGCAGAACAAGTTAAAGAAATAGCACAAAATTTAATAGGCGGCACTTTGGTAACCATCCAAACTGGCCCTGCCGGTAAACTGGTAAACAAAGTACTGGTAGCACAAGATGTTTATTATGATGGGCCTAACCCCGTTAAAGAATTTTACTTATCTATTTTAATGGATAGGGCAAAAGGCCAAAACGTAATAATGTACAGCACCGAAGGCGGCATGAACATTGAAGACGTAGCGCACAGCACGCCTGAAAAAATATACAAAGAATGGGTAAACCCTGGTGGTTTGTTACAAGCTTTTCAGGCACGTAAAATTGCATTTAACCTTGGCCTAAGCGGCGAAGCATTAAAAAACTGCGTAAAGTTTGTTACTAATTTATACAACGCTTACGTTGGTTTAGATTGCAGCATGCTTGAAATAAACCCATTGTTTAAAACCAGCGACGAAAAAATAATTGCAGTAGATTGTAAGATGGACGTTGACGATAATTCCTTAATGCGCCATGCGGATATAGCAGGCTTAAGGGATATTAGCGAAGAAGACCCAACCGAAGTTGAAGCGGGCAAGTTTAACCTGAACTTTGTAAAATTAGATGGCAACGTTGGCTGCATGGTAAATGGTGCAGGCCTTGCAATGGCCACTATGGACATGATTAAATTAAGTGGCGGGGAACCGGCCAACTTTTTGGATGTAGGCGGTACAGCCAACGCCCAAACCGTTGAAGCTGGCTTCCGTATCATCTTAAAAGACCCTAAAGTAAAAGCTATCCTTATCAATATTTTTGGCGGCATTGTACGTTGCGACCGTGTTGCGCAAGGCGTTATCGATGCTTACCAATCAATAGGCAATATCGATATCCCTATTATTGTACGTTTACAAGGCACCAACGCTGATGTAGCAAAAACGCTGATAGATGAAAGCGGCTTAAAAGTGCAAAGCGCTATTTTATTAAGCGAAGCAGCAGCATTGGTAAACAAAGCTGTAGCATAGTATCTAAGCATATAATTCAATGCCGTTAAGTTAAGACCTTTCCTCTCCTTTGGAGAGGGTTAGGGTGAGGTAAAGACAAACACTTTAATCCTTAACTTAACGGCATTGGCATATAATTGTATAAAAAAATCCTGCCTGTAAAATGGCGGGATTTTTTTTATACCATCATTTGCTGCAAGGTTTTATTTTTGATTGTACATTACATCAATTGCTTGGTAAATTTTTACAACAATACCAATGCTTTTATCTTAATAAAAAAATAAGGCCTTAAAAAAAAATATTGCTTGTTTTATTATTTCCAATGCAATTATGGGCGCAGCAATTTACTGCTGCCGAAATAAAAAACTGGCAACAGCAGGCAAACAACGTAACCATCACCAGGGATAATTGGGGCATACCGCACATTAACGGCAACACAGATGCAGATGCTGTATTCGGTTTATTGTACGCCCAATGCGAAGATGATTTTAAAAGGGTGGAATTAAACTACATTGAAAAGCCTGGCCGCATGGCAGAAATAAAAGGCGAAGCTGTATTGTACGATGACCTCCTATTGCGTTTATTGATTGATTCTACCGATGCCATAAAAGAGTATAATAATGCAGTGCCCTGGTTTAAAAAATTATTCAATGCTTATGCGGATGGCATCAATTATTACCTGTATAAAAACCCACAAACTAAGCCATTACTATTAAGCCGCCTTAAGCCATGGTACCCGCTATTATGGACGGATGGCAGCATTGGCGGTATCAACACGGCAGATATTACAACAGCAGAAGTTCAAAATTTTTATAGCGGAGATGCTACAAACACAGTTGCAATCAGTAAAGGTGCGGAGCAGGAAACAGATTCTAACGGGTTTGCTTTTGCACCTTCTATTACCGCATCTGGCAATGCCATTTTATACATCAACCCACATGTAACTTTTTATTTTAGGCCAGAGGTGCAGGTTACCAGCAAGCAAGGGCTGAATGCTTATGGCGCAGTTACCTGGGGGCAGTTTTTCGTTTACCAGGGCTTTAACAAATATTGTGGCTGGATGCACACCAGCAGCAATGTGGACGTAGCGGATGTGTATGAAGAAAAGATTATCACTAAAAATAACAAGCTTTATTACGAATATAATAAACAGTTAAAACCGGTAACCCAAAAAAAGATGGAGCTGCAATTTATAAAAGATGCCCATATTCAAACAAAAAATATAATCGCTTTTTATACGGCACATGGCCCGGTAATGGCAGCAAGGAATGGCAAATGGCTAAGCTTAAAATCTTTCAACAGGTCCATCATTAGCTTGCAGTAAAGCTCGTTGCGTACCAAGGCAAATTCTTTTACCGAGTATAAAAAAGTAATGGGCTTAAAGGGCAATACCAGCAACAATACAATGTATGCAGATGATAAAGGCAACATTGCTTACTGGCACGGAAACTACATCCCCGTTAGGGATAAAAAAATAAATTGGGCAAAGCCTGTAGATGGCAGCACCAGTACAACGGAATGGAAGGGATTGCACAAGCTTGATGACATTGTACATGTGTATAACCTGGCAAATGGATGGCTGCAAAATTGCAATTCCACACCATTTTCAGTTGCAGGCACAAACAGCCCTAAAAAAGAAAATTAAACCAATTATATGGCGCCCGATGGAGAAAATTTCAGGGGCATAAATGCGGTGAGGATATTAGGCAAAGAAAAAAAATACACCTTGATAAAGTAATTTAAACTGGCTACGACACGTATTTAGCAGCCTTTACAATTTTACTGCCCAGCGCTAATAAAAGCTTATGAAAAAGATAGTACGGATAGTTTTTATATTAATTTAAAGGAACCCATCGCCATCTTAAAAAATTGGGATTATCATTCCGGCGAGCAATTAATTGCTACTACATTGGCTGTTAAATGGGCGTACAGGCTTAACCCTATCCTGCAAAAAATATACACCAACGAAGGAGAAAAAGACCAGTTTACAAATATCAATAACTTTGCTGACACAGCCACTGCAAAAATATTGCTGGAGCCCTTATCTGCCGTAATAAAACAACTAACTGAAAAATTTAAAAAATGGCAAATGCCGTGGGGTGAAATAAATAGGTATCAACGCCTAAATAACAATACTACTGAAAGTTTTAACGATAGCCTGCCCAAGCATTGCGGTAGGTTTTACGCTTTCTGTATGGGGCCAGTTGCCTGCGTTTAAAAGCAATTATTTTGCGGGTAATTATAAGCGGTACGGCTTTGGCGGCAATAGCTTTGTATGTGCCGTAGAGTTTGGCAAAAAAGTAAAATCTTTATTGGCCGGTGGCAAAAGTGGAAACATTAGTTCCAAACATTTTACAGACGAGGCTACAATGTACAGCCACGAAGAGTTTAAAGAGGTATTATTTTATCCGGAAGATTTATCAAAGCACATAGAAAAGCAATACCATCCCGGCCAATAACCCTGTAGGCAGTTGCAAACCCCGGCAGCGGTTAAGCAGAAATCTTATAAAAAAACGGTAATACCCTAAACAGCATTCGCATCAATAACACCCTTATACCAAATGGCTGATGCTTTTGGTATACGGTTCAAGCTATCTTTTTCCACATAATGTATCCCAAATTTTTTGGCGTAACCGCTTGCCCATTCAAAGTTATCCATCAGCGACCAAATAAAATATCCTTGCACATTTACACCAGTATCAATCGCCTCGCCAATGGCAGTAATATAGCCTTTAAAAAACGCTACCCTTTCAATATCATCTACTTTGCCATCTACTAATTTGTCATCAAAAGCACAGCCATTTTCTGTTATAAAAATAGGCGGGTTATTATACCTTTCAGCAATCCATTGCAATAATTTTTTACATCCCCAGGGTACTATCGCCCACTGCATATCGGTCAGTTTCCAATCAGGCGAAATGCTTAAATTCACATCCTGGTCTGCCGATAAGCCGCCGTTGCCATACACGCTGCCTTGCTCTTTATTGTTGGTAGCATCCACTGCATACATCGTGGTGTAATGGTTCAACCCAAAAAAATCAGACGAGCCTTTAAGCAATTTTTTTTCAGCGTCAGTAAAGGTTGGCAACCTATCCCCCAGCCTTTCTTTCATTACTGCCGGGTAATCTCCTGTATAAACAGGGTCTGCAAACCAGGCTAAAAAAAACTCCAAAGCTCTTTGTGCAGCGGCCTTATCTACTTCGCTATTAGTGAATGGCTCCCGCCAATCGCAGTTGTTGGTAATGCCAATGGTACCTAGTTGCAGCGGCTGAAATTTTGTACGGTATAAGGCTACCGCTTTTGCATGAGCCAGCAATAAATTATGCCCCGCAACATACGGCAAATCGGTTGATTTTTTGCCAGGTGCAAATACCCCATGCCCATATCCCAATATTGCTACCACCCAGGCTTCATTAATGGTTATCCAATTTTTAACCCTATCGCCAAAATGAGCGAAACATACTTCCGCATATTCAGTAAATACATCGGCTATATCCTTTCCCAGCCAGCCATCAATCTCAAATTCAAGGGCAGCAGGTAAATCCCAATGGTAAAGCGTTACCCATGGCTGTATGCCATTAGCCAGCAACTCATTAATTAATTTATTATAAAAGGCAATGCCCTGCTGGTTTACAGCGCCACGCCCAGCTGGCAGTATACGTGCCCATGCAATAGAAAACCGGTATGCTTTTAAGCCCATGGCTTTCATCAATGCAACGTCTTCAGCAATGCGGTGGTAATGATTGCAGGCAATGGCGCCCGTATCGCCTTCGTGCACCTTGCCGGGTATCAAACAAAAAACATCCCAGATGGATGGGCCTTTCCCATCTTCATTCCACGCGCCTTCAATTTGGTAAGCCGAAGTGGCGCTACCCCATATAAAATCTTTTGGAAAATGTTGGCTCATAGATTAGTTTTTTTTTGCAAACACACTTACTAGTGAAGGCGCAAAGTAAATACAGTTTCGTTATTTTAAAATAAAATATCTTTCCTTTTAATAGTATCTTTTTATCTATCTTTTGCCAAAAGTATTGCAAGCCTAAGAAGCAAGCTTTATGACTTTACAATTTATGCCTGTTCACTTTGCGCTTTTACAGCTTAATATGCGTGTGTTTTAAAACTTTAAATTGATACTATTTTAATTTTTATTACCCACTTTTAACTTCTATGCCTATAAAACATTGCTAATTGAAAAATAATGACTTATTTGAGGCTATATTTAATCTGCCTAATTGAATATTTTTGTCATCTCTTAATATAACAGAATGTACATTCTTTCAACGATTGACCTGCTTATTATACTCGCTTATTTTGCGCTAATGGTGTTTCTTGGTTTTTACATGAAGAACAGGGCAAAAAAAAGTAAAGATGCTTACCTGATGGGCGGCAAATCTTTACCCTGGTACGCGTTGGGCCTAAGCGATGCGAGCGATATGTTTGACATCAGTGGTACCATGCTACTGGTAAGCATGGCTTTTTTGTATGGCTTTAAAAGTGTTTGGATACCATGGGCGTGGCCGATATTCAACCAAATATTTTTAATGGTTTTTTTAAGCCGCTGGCTGAGAAGAAGCAACGCCACAACAGGGGCCGAATGGCTGAAGACCCGCTTTGGGCTTACCGATAGAGGTGTTGGGCAAAGCCATAAAGTAGTAGTGGCATTTGCCCTTATTTTATGTATTGGCTACATGGCCTATGCCTTTGTAGGCGTAGGCGAATTTTTGCAAATATTTATTCCCTACGAACGCATAAAAGGTATTTTTCCTTTTTTAAGCCATGGAGAAAATACTTTTGCTGTAGGCTCTCCGCAGTACCACGAAGCCTTGCAAATTGCTAAGCATAGCACGGCTCAATTTTATGGCGTATGTATTTGTTTAATAGCGATGATGTATAGCATTTTAGGCGGCATGCATGGCATTGTACTGGCAGATGTTATCAAGTACATGATAATGATTGTTTGCTCTTTATTTGTTGGCACTATCGCTATGCGGCACCTTAGCGCCACTGGAGTGAATGTTTTAGAACGTGTGCCAAAGGGATGGGACTCGCCATTTTTTGGGATGGATTTGGGGTTGGACTGGACTAACAAATTAAATGATGCTAAAGTAAAATTAGCGAAAGATGGCTACCAGTTATTTTCTGCCATTGTTGGCATGATGCTGTTTAGTGGCATAATGAAAAGCCTTGCCGGGCCTGCGCCAAATTATGATTGCCAAAAAATATTAAGTACTAAAAGCCCTGAAGAAGCCAGTAAGATGAGCGGCTTTATTTCTGTTATACTGATGCCTGTACGTTATTTTATGACGATGGGGCTTTGCATACTAGGCATCCTTTATTTTAAAGACCTTGACTTGCGCACTGGCACCGATGGCTTATTGAACTTTGAAAATATAATGCCTTCTGTTATAAGCAAATATCTTCCAGTAGGCCTTATCGGCTTAGTGCTGGCTGGTTTTTTAGGTGCCTTTATGAGCAACTTCAGTGGTACTTTAAATGCAGGTCAGGCTTACATTGTAAACGACATCTACCTAAAATATATTAACCCTGCAGCCGACCGTAAAAAGATTATTACCATGAGTTATTTAAGCGGCGTTGTAATGGTAATTTTTGGTATTGGACTAGGCTTGCTTATTAAAGATGTTAACATGATCTTTAATATTATTACTGCTGGCTTATATGGTGGGTTTGTGTGTGCCAATGTATTAAAATGGTACTGGTGGCGCTTTAATGCTAATGGCTTTTTTTATGGCATGCTTGCTGGCATAATTGTAAGTGCCATACCGCCACTTTTAAGTGTTACCGGCGTAACTACTTATTTTGATGGTACCCGTATGTTATATTTCTTTCCACTGTTTATTATTATACAATTTATAGCGTGTATTATTGGTACATACACTGCGCCTCCGACAGATACAAAAACTTTGCTTAATTTTTATAAAACTGTAAGGCCATGGGGGTTCTGGAAACCCGTACACGCAATGGCTTTGGCGGAGGACCCAACTTTTAAAGCCAACAAAAATTTACCTGTAAATATGCTTAACATTGTGTTAGGCATGGGCGGGCAAATATTATTGATGCTTGTGCCAATGTACCTTATACTAAACCAATGGACAGGCTTAGGGATTGTACTTGGGCTGACATGCGTTATTTTTATAGTAATGAAACGCACCTGGTGGAACAGGCTAAGCGATTTTTAAAGCAATAGCCCACTACTATTAAGGTACTTGCATGCCGTCTTTAAAAATATCGATTTAAACTATACATAAAAAATGTGGCTTCCAAAAGAAAGCCACATTTTTTATGTATTACTAAGTAAAATTATTTAGGCAACAATACATGGTCTATCACATGTATAACGCCATTGCTTTGGTTTACATCTGCAATTGTTACATACGCAACGCCACCTTTTTCATCTTTAATAGCTACTTTTTTGCCCTTTAGCATAGCGGTTAATTTTCCACCTGCTACTGTTGTAAGGGTTGCTACTCCATTGCCATCTTTAATCATCTTAATTAAATCTGCTGCACTTACTTTACCAGCAACAACATGGTAAGTAAGGATGCCTGCAAGCATTGCTTTGTTTTCTTCCTTTAATAATGTGGCCACTGTACCTGCTGGCAACAGATTAAACGCTTCGTTGGTTGGAGCAAATACGGTGAATGGTCCTGCACTTTGTAAAGTTTCAACAAGCCCGGCAGCTTTAACAGCAGCTACCAGCGTTGTATGGTCTTTACTGTTAGCAGCATTGGTAACAATATCTTTTGAAGGATACATAATGGCACCGCCAACCTTAACTGTTTTTTCTTTTGATACGCTATTCATTTGAGCAAAAGCAGCATTGCTAAATAACCCTGCAACTGCAACAATCATTAATGTCTTAAATTTTTTCATTTGTGCTAATTTTAATTTTTTAATTATATTTTTATTTAATTCATTTACGCTGCATTATACATACTGGATTTATATAAATAAAATTTATTGATTACTTGGCTACTAAGATTATCTTTTAAAAATAAATTATATAGTTTAGTAAAATGGCCATTTTAAAATAGTACCCTTTGTTGTAAGTAATGCATGAAAGTATTTATAGGATTTGCTGAGTTTTATAGCAAGCCTGCGAAAGCTGATAAGCATTATAAAATAAATAATTTAATGCCTTTAACTTAACAAGCATAGTAGCTAATTTTTATGCGCTTTAATTAATTTTACGTAAAAATTGAAAGGATTAATAAAGGGTAAAAAAAAAGGACAAAATTATTTCATAATTTTATACAACAAAAAACCGGCTCACGGGAGCCGGCTAAAAAAAGATAAATAGCTAATTATAATTTTCCCATTACAAACATGGGGCCTTTTGGAGAGGTATTGCCTACTTCACTTTCCAAGGTTACAGCAAAGGCTTCAGCATGCCCAAAAGTTTTCATTTTTTGTATGCGGTATTTATCTCCTCGTTTTGAGGTTAGTATCATACCACCGCTCACTGGCTTGCCATCTACAATGCCCCATAACTGATACTGTTTGCCTGAAGGTGCATCCGGCAAATTACTTGGGTCAATATAAACTTCACCAGTATTTTTGAGGTAAAAGATTTTAGCTTCGGCATTAGGAGCAGCATCTAAGCCATGTAATGAAACCGGCACGCTATATTTATTCTGCACAACCGACATATCACTTTCCATTACCTTATTATCATCTTTTAAAACTGCCAGTTCCTTTTGTGTTTGTTGTAATTTTTGGGTGGCAACATCATTGTTATTATACTGTACCACATTAAATGCCAGGCTACTTAAAAATAAAAATATAGCTGCTACGGCAGCATATTTCCAATAAGCTGGTATCCCGATAACTTTTGCTGGTTTTTTTATATTACCCACTACAAAAGGAATAACTTTATCTGCTTCATTATTTATACGTGCGAATATCTTAACTTTCACAGAAGCATCTGGCTGTACTGCATATGCATTAGCATACCGTTCCATGTCAATTTCTATCTTAGCTAACTCCTCAGCTACTTCTGGATATTGAGCGGCATATTTTTGCACTAAAACAACTTCCTGGGCAGAAGCAGATCCGGTAGCATAAAGCTCCAATATTCCTGATAATATAATGTCGTTTGCTTCCAAATATTAAGTGTGTTGTAACATTTTTCTTAGTTCTAAAATAGCTGTCCTCATCCTCGTTTTTACTGTACCCAGGGGTATACCTATTTCCTTCGCAATTTCATCTTGCGTGTACCCGTTAAAATATGCCATGTCTATAATAATACGCTGGTCAGGCTTCAAATGAGCAAGTTGTTTTCGTATACCGAGTGAATCGAATTTTGTTATACTAATACTGTGGTCTTGCAGGTTATGTACGGAGATTTCATCCCCTGAGATTTTACTTTGTTTTTTATACCCTTTGCTGCGCATCATGTCGATGGTTAGGTTGCGGGTTAAATTTAGCATCCAGGTAAACAGTCGCCCTTTAGATTTATCGTAGCTGGCAAAGTTGTTCCATATCTTTACAAAAGCTTCTTGAAGTATATCTTCGGCGAGGGAAACATCTTCTACCATACGGTAAATAATGTTATTTAGTGCAGGTGCATAATTATCATATAAATAAACAAATGCTGGCTTATCCTTGTTTTGTAACAGCTGAACCAGTTCTTCCTCGCTATATTTATTAAGATTTTGCAAAAATTAGGCTATAATTTAAGGTTGTTAAAATAATTGCATTTAGATACTTATTGCCATAACGTTGTAAATCACTTTATGTTTTATTAATGGATATTTTTTATATTATGCAGTTAAAATATTCAAAAAGCTTGCCTTATTTAAAAAGAACAATATAAAGGTATTTAACAGGGCAAATTTACAAAAATATTGGTAACTACATTTATTAACCACTGGTTAAGGCAGCCAAAAGTGCAAGTTATGCAACACCGAGGCTGTTAATTTAATATTTTGGCACAAGATAGTATTGATGTAAATTGTTTGCACTTAAAAGCTTTTGTAAAACGTATATGGCTCAAATTAATTAAGTTATTAAGGGGATTGTATTAGACAGGCTGTTGGGTAAAATATTTCACAAAGCTTAGGCATCAACAGATTCCACTTCATATACAGGGCTAAATAAATACATTTTACCTGTTAATATCTCCTTGCATTTAAATCGTTTCCTTACTTGCTCTTCTCTTATAAATAGCCTTCCCCCTTTAATTTTAAAATGAGCGCCCATTGGTAGCGCTTCTATTAAAAGTACACCGTCTTTCTTTTTATCGTACTTATGCAATATCCTTAACAACGCGGTATCTGCACAACTACTGGCTGCGGGGTTTTGCAATGTTTTAAATAATGTTTGCTGAATATCCGAAGGGAAAATATGCTTTGCGAGAAATTGGGCCAGTATCTTACTGAACTCGTTTTTCCACTCCTGCCCATGTGCCTGAACCCGGTGGCCATAACGCTCGTAGGTAAACAAATGCGCTAACTCGTGCAATAAGGTAATTAAAAAAGCGTAAGGGTTTAAATTTCCGTTTACACTTATCCGGTGATTTTTACCGGCAATTGAATTGCGGTAATCGCCGAGTACAGACTGGCGCTCACGTGTAATAGTGAGCTGTACTTTATAATGAAGCAAGTAATGGGATACTTCTTCAAAACTGCCTTCGGGCAAATAAACTTTTAGCTGATGTAACGGGGCTTCCTGCTTAGGCATTTTTTTGCTTATTCAGTTTAGTAACGAGGCTAACTTCTACCGCCAGGTAAATAAGATAAAGCAACATACCGGCAAATACACTTGCCCGGCTAAATGCAGGGCCCATAATATACCAATAAATAATAATGGCTATAATACACACAAACATCTTAATCATCATGCCTGCCATTACGCTACGTATAAAGACGTTGGGGTTGGTATTATGCAACGCCTTTTGCTGAATAAAAAAAGTTATCAAATTAATTATAAGGAATAAACTATTAGCAATTATAAGCACGGCATTATCTATACCTAACTTTGAAAGCTGGGCTTTGAACGATATAAAAAATACATTGCAAATAATAAATACCAATGCCAGCGGCAATAAAAAATTTCTTTGGGCCTTCATTAATATTTTGGTTGATGATTAACTGTTTACCGCAGTGGCCAATTCAACATTTAACTCTACAACGTTAGCGCCCATGTGGCAACGCCCGTTAAAAGTTGCTGACGGCTCTACTTCCAGTTTGCCTGCAAAGATATCGCCATCTACGTTACATTTGCCACGTAGCTGTAATACTTCTTTTATATCCATTTGACCGGTTACTTTGCCCAGTACATCTGCGTTTCTGCCCCTGACAGCACCTTCCACATTGCCTTCTGGGCCAATTAATACTTTTGCCCGTGCAATAACATTGCCTAATAAAGTGCCATCTATCCGTATATCTCCGGTACTTTCTATATCTCCGGTAATGGTAGTGCCTGCGCCAATGATGGTTGTGCTGCCTGTGGATGGCTCGCTTGAAGTAGATTTCATTTTGGAATTAAACATGGTATTGGTTTTTAAATTTAAAAATTATTGGACTGATAAATATTTCGGAAGGTGATAATTTTGAATTAATCGAATGTTAAGTTAATTAATATTTTTGTCACCTCAATCACATCCAGCAAATCGCAATATTTTCTTAATCAATAAAAGTTTCCTCCATATTTTTTACATTACTTTAATTGATATTATCAATAACGTCTAAAATGGGCATCTGGTATGCTGTGTTACTAAATTTATTATTCGCTGGTATTTTCTTCTTTAGGCAAATCGAGCTTGGTAGTATCAAGGCTGGATACTTTGCCTTCCAGCACTTTTTTAAGGTTATCCATGTATTGCTGTTTAAATTTCATGGCATTTTCCAACGAATCAGTACGTATTTTCAGTTGTTTAAATTCCCTTACTTGCCTGGCATCTCCGTACCCTACGCCCGGCAGGTAATATTTAATTGGTGTAAAAACTATAAGCGCTACTGTTAGTATGGTAAGCAAAACAAATATACTGCTCAAAGCAATATATACGCTTAAACGGCTAAGCCTAAATTTAACTACTTCTTCATACGTATCCTCGTTCATTACCACCAGTTGGTACCGGTTGCGTAAACGCTTTAATGTATTGTTGGCTTCTAACCTGGCCATAATTATTTATTGGATGTTAAAAATAAGGAACCACCGGCATTATTCGTTACTAATTGGCAAAAATAACCGATATTTAGCCGCATTATTTAATCATTTATCCATGCAGAAGAATATCCTGTTACGACTATTATTTTTGTTTGTGTTATCGGCTTTAATAAATAATGCCTTTGCCCAACCGGCCTGGACGATCAATTTGCTCGACTCTACAAAAAGGTCGAAAAAATTCGAGGAAAAAAAATTGGGTTCTGAAAAGATGGCTGAAAAAAAATTCACCAAAGTAAGGCGTGTCTTTCAAAATAATTATACTCATTATAATTATTACTACAATGCCAACAATAAAATAAACGCGGTTATTGAACGGGCTAAAATTGCACAAAAAGATGATTACACAAAATTGCTTAGCTATTACCCCTATACGCTGGAAAATACAGCTATGCAAAAAACAGAATTAGACTCTGTAATTTATAAGGCCACGGCTGGTATTTTATTGCACGACTTACGCAACGACTGGATAGACAATATGTACCTGCTAATGGGCGAAGCTTATTTTTTTAAAAAAGATTTCGACTCGGCGGCGGCCACATTCCAATTCATCAACTACAATCTTTTTCCTCGTAAAAAAGATGAGGATGATAGCCACATAGTAGGCACGCGGGATAATGACAATGCGAGCTCCGGCGCCTTTAGTATTGCCAACAAAGAAAAGCGCAACATCTTACAAAAATTAACCGCTAAGCCACCAAGCCGCAACGATGCCCTGATATGGATGATACATACATTGATTGAACAAAATGAACTAAGCGATGCTGCTTCGCTGATAAGTACTTTGCAGCATGACCCTAACATACCAGAACGCTTGGTAAATGATTTGGCAGAAGTAAATGCATACTGGTTTTTTAAGCAAAATATTTATGATAGCGCTTCTACTTATCTTGAACAAGCGCTTAGCAATGCAACTACAAAGCAAGATAGGGCAAGGTCTGAATTTTTGTTGGCACAATTATACGAAATGAACCACCAGTATGATAAAGCAACTATTTTTTACAACCGAGCTTCTAAAAATACTACCGACCCATTAATGGATATTTATGCCCAATTGAATAATGCCAAAATGATGAAGGTGACTGATTCTGCGCAAATGCAAAAAAGTATCCTCAACTTGGCGCACATGGCTAAAAAAGATAAGTTTGAGCCTTACCGCGATATCGTTTATTATTCCGCAGGCGACTTATCCTTAGGAATACCAGATACCAGCGAAGCCGTATTTTACTACAACAAAAGCTTGCAATACAACGAAAACAATATCCATTTTAAAAACAAAGCATTTTTAAAATTAGCAGATATTGCCTACGACCGTAAACAATACAAATTATCCTTTGCCATGTACGATAGCTTACAATCTGGCGATACCACTTTAAAAGACCAGCTTGAGCAGATACAGCAAAGAAGGAATTCATTATCTAAAATTGTAGAAAAAATTATTAGTATAGAAAGAGAAGACAGCCTGCAAAAATTAGCTTTAATGCCTACTGCAGATAGGGTTGCGCTGATTAATAAAATGGTAAAAAAATTGCGGAAAGCCCAAGGGTTAAAAGAAGATAGTAATAATGATAATGATAATGGCTCTTCGCCTATTAGCTTTGATAGCAAAAAAGCAGATGCGGCAGACCTTTTTGCAAATGCCAACAGTAAAGAAGAATGGTACTTTTATAATAGTGCTTTAAAATCGAGAGGCGTTAACGATTTTAAGAAAAAATGGGGCACCAGGGCTAATGCCGATAATTGGGCAAGGAAAAGTGCCACCGTATCTGCTGCCAACAATGGATCAGTTACTACGCCTGGCATGGATGCTAACGACCTGGATGCACCCCCATCTGCCATTGCAAAAAATGGAGGTAAAAAGCAACCCACCGATGGAGCCGCAGGACAAGCAAACCAACAGCCGCAAGATCTAAGCTTTGATGGCCTAATGGCCAGTATACCATTAACTGCAGAAAAGCTGCAACAGAGCAATACGTTATTATCTAACAGCGTTTTTGAGCTGGCAAAATTATACCAGACAGAACTTGAAGATTACAGGCAAGCTATTGTTACTTACGATGAAAGCCTTAGCCGCTTTCCAGATTCGTTATATAATGGAGGTATTTATCTTGGCCTATATTATTGTTACAACAAGTTGGGCGATACACAAAAAGCCGCTTACTATAAAAATTTAATCAATACTAAATTTGCCAATAGCCAGGCAAGTAAAATTGCAAGCAATGCACTCAGCAAAGAAGCCGCCGTAAAAAATGAAGAAGGAACTAAACGGTACAGTGATATTTACAATTCCTTCATCGAAGGCAAATTTGACGAAGCCCTTGCACAAAAGAAAAAAGCCGACAGCACTTATGGCAACAATTTCTGGAGCCCGCAATTGCTGTACATTGAAGCCGTTTACCATGTAAAACAACATAGTGATAGTACTGCAACTGTAGTATTAAATAGTATTGTAAGCTTATACCCACAATCGCCACTTGCCCCAAAAGCAGAGCGTATGGTTGATGTACTAAAACGTAGGAAAGAAATAGAAAGCTACCTGACAGCATTGCAGGTAACAAGGATACCGGAAGATTCTGTAATGGAAACGCCAAGAGAAAAATTAGTAAGGAACGATAGCAACCTCATTGTAACGCCTAAACGTTTTGATAGCAGCAAAGCAATTATACCCGGCAGCATTGCTGCCATAGCTGGCGCTGGCCAAGACACTACAAAAAAAGCCCTCCCTGTTATTGATAGTGTAAAAGCACCCTTAAAAAAGCCGATATTAACCAACGGCCCTTTTACATTTAATATTGCCAACCCACAAAATGTAATAATGTTATTAGATAAGGTAGATGGCACTTACGTAAACGAATCTAAAAATGCCTTTACCCGTTATGTGGCCGAAAACTTTAGGGGGCAGCCAATTACCATTACAAAAGATGCAATTGATAAAGATGTTTCGCTTTTGTTATTTACCTCCTTTACAAATGGCGATGCTGCGCTGGATTTTCTCAATAAAATAAGGAAGGCCGCGCCAGATGAGGTATCGTGGCTGCCTGCCGCTAAATATTCTTTCCTTATAATTTCGGATGATAACCTGCAGTTGCTTAAGGCAAACAAAAATTTAAAAGAATATAAAGCCCTTTTAATCAAACAATTTCCCGGCAAATTTTAACTACTGCCAAAACGTATAATGAAAATGCTTAGTGTATGTTTGCAATAGATATTGCAACAGTAAAAATCATAAAAGAAATAATGAAAAAATCTGTAAAAATTTTATGGCGGGTATTTTTTGGTGGCTTATTGCTGCTGATATTAATATTTACAGCAGCCAACTGGGGCTTGTTAGGCAAAATGCCGTCTTTAAAAGAATTAGAAAACCCCGAAGCAGACCTTGCTAGTGAAGTTTATACAGCAGATGGAAAACTGATGGGCAAATATTATTCAGAAAACCGCAGCGAGATAAAGTACAATGAAATATCGCCTAACATAATACATGCACTTGTTGCCACAGAAGACCAGAATTTTTACGACCACAGTGGCATTGATGCAAAAGCGGTAGCAAGAGCGGTAATAAAATTAGGTACCGATGGCGGTGGTAGTCCTATTACCCAACAATTGGCAAAAAATATGCTGGGCCAGGGAAAAGGCAATGTATTTAAAAGAGGTACCCAAAAAATAAAAGAATGGGTAATTGCCGTTAAGCTGGAACGGAATTTCACTAAAGAAGAAATCATAACCTTATATCTTAACAGGGCTGCCTGGGGAAATATTTATGGAATAAAAAACGCTGCCCGGACTTACTTTCAAAAGGAGCCAATCGACCTTAACATACAAGAATCTGCTGTATTGGTAGGCATGCTTAAAGGTTTTATTTACGATCCCATCCGCCACCCCAGTGCCTCTTTAAACAGGCGCAATACAGTTATAGAAAGGTTGGTAGATTGCAAGCAGCATTACCTTACAGATGCAGAAGCAACCGTTATAAAAGCAAAGCCGTTAATTACAAATTATAAAAAGGCAGATGACAACGTGGGTATTGCACCTTACTTCCGCTTTGTAGTGGCAGATAAAATGAAAGACTGGTGCAAGGCGCATAAAAACCCAAAAACAGGCGATAATTACGACTTGTACAGAGATGGGCTAAAAGTATATACCACTATCAACAGTAAGATGCAGCAGTACGCAGAAGAATCTGTAGTACAGCAGATGCCCATCATACAAAAAAAATTAAACTACTTCGTGAAAACTTACGGAGATAAGATGTGGAAAGAGCATGAAAATACTATTGAAAATGCTATGAAAACCAGTGAGCGCTGGAAGAATTTAAAAGAGGAGGAGGAAAAAGAAGAGGAGATAAGAAAATCTTTTTTAGTCAAAATTAGGATGAAAGTTTTTGCCTGGAATGCCAAACGGGAATTGGATACCGTAATGACACCAAGAGATTCTATAAAATACCATCACCAATTGTTACAAACTTCTTTTGTAGCTATGGACCCTAAGACTGGCGAAGTTAAATGCTGGGTAGGTGGCATAGATTTTAAATGGTTTAAGTACGACCATGTTACCGCGAGCAGACAAGTTGGCTCAACTATTAAACCGCTAATTTATTCTTTAGCTGTGCAAGATGCAGGCTACACGCCCTCAACTATAATACCAGGCGGCGCAGTGCAGTATGGTAAAGAAATGAAAACCTTCCATGGTGGTGGTGGCACATTAGCCAACTGCCTTGCCTTCTCCAAAAATACAGCATCCGTAAGGCTAACAAATATGCTAGGCGTAAGCAGGGTTATTGAGTTTGCAAAAAGTGTAGGCATATCCGCCACGCTTCCACCATACATCTCTTTATCGTTGGGTGCTGCAGAAATACCACTTTTGCAAATGCTGCAGGCTTATACTATGTTCCCTAACAAAGGCTTTAATACAGAGCCGGTTTTAATAAGCCGTATAGAAGATAAAAATGGTAATTTACTGGAAGATTTTACTGCCGTAAACAGCAAACAGGTAATGAGCGAACAAGATGCTTTTACCATGGTAAAATTAATGGAAGGCGTAGTGCAGATAGGTACCGGAAAATCTTTAAACACCTATGATATACCGGTACAAAAAGCAGGAAAGACTGGTACAACAAACGGCAATACGGATGGATGGTTTATGGGTTACACGCCTGAATTGCTTGCGGGCACATGGGTTGGTTGCGATGACCCTTTTATCAGGATATATTCTGGTACCAGTGGTGGTAATGAAATGGCCTTGCCAAAATGGGGATATTTTATGAACAAGGTGTATAAAGATAAAAACTTAGGTTATGGTAAATTAAAAGATTTTGAAGAGCCTGCGCAAATGTCGAAAGACCCCATTTATGCAGACCAGAGCTTTAAGGATATTATTAATCAGGGCGATAGCAGTAACTACCAAGACCAGGGAAATGGCGATGCTAATGATTTTATTATTGATCCGGCAGGCGACAATAAAGCTTCAGCTGTGCCAATAGAAAGTGATTTTGGCGATGCCAAGCCAGTAAAGAAAGATACTTTAAAGGCAAAAGACAGAACAGAAACACCAGCGGCAACAACACCAAAGCAACAGGAAAACTTAAAAGATGCAAAAGCAGTAATGCCGCCGGCAATTAAGGCTGCAACAGACGACAAAAATAAAAAACCGGCTAAAATAGATAAGCCTAAGCCAATTAAGAATAATGATTACTAACCGTTATAGATACGCAGGCTAATTTTAATAATCTGGATATTTACGGCAAATTAAATTCACTGAAAGTTTGTTGGGTTTATTTTTTGCTTAGACTACACTCCTAAAACCTTAATATCAGGTGCGGTTAAAAAGCTGCTTGTGCCAATCTTTTTTCATGGTAGGTTTTTCAATAAGTAAAAAGAAAATAGCACTTACAAATAGTATGGCAGCAATAGTTATTAAATATGCAATTAATCCATTAAACCAGGCATAGCTTGTAAATTGAACACCAGGTAGCCGGTGCCTTAAAATACCGAACACGCCCTGGTGAAGGAGGTATATGGTGTAACACATGCCTCCGATACCAGCGATAATTTTATTGCTTAAGCATTTTTTTAAAATATTATTGGTAAGGGCAAGGAAGAAAAAGATCATGCTCAATACTAAAAGCATGAGATTGAAGATGCCGAATAAAGGTTCTTCCAATAAAAGTACCAAGGCAAATGCAACTATCGCAACAAGCAAATAACCCACTCCATTATAGCTTTTTTTATTAGCTAAATAAAGGTCGCCTAAAAACATACCAGCAAAAAAAAAGCAACTAAAATTTACAAAATTGCCCAAGTTATTTATGTGCAGGTAAAAAAGCTTTACGGCTCCCAGTACAATTAGTGCCATAAAAATTAAATACCGGTAAAAAGTATTCTTGATATAAAAAATAGCAGTAAGTATCGGTGCTAAAATATAAAACTGAATTTCAACTTCTAAAGACCATGTTACGCCGTTTACCAAAGGAAAATCATTATAAATAAAATTGTGTATGTACAATAAAGAAGCAGCGAGATGCGGCAAAACTTCTGTAAAAGATTGATATTTTAATATCCAAACCCTAACAATAAAATACAGTATAAGGGTTACAATATATAGTGGCTCTATCCTTGTAATACGGCGTAAAAAATAGTCCTTTATATTTACATGGCCTGTACTGTACAGTTTTTGTTTTATAAATGGAAGGGATAAAGTAAAGCCACTGATAATAAAAAAAAGTTCCACTCCATAGTAACCTCTTGCAATAATATGCTGTGTGAAGCCATATGCTGTTTCATTTTTAATAATTATTGGGGTGTATAACCCTGCGGTGTGAAATAAAGCTACTACCATAAAAATGGCGATAAACCGCAGTCCATCAATCTCAGGATAATAATTTCCGGAAGTAGTTATTCTCTTGAAACGATTAAAAAAATTACTAGTCCTATTCATATACTTCAATCCTTCTTTCAAAATTAAGTTACCCATGCATAAATAATAAAAAGAGCAAGCATGGCCGATAGGTAAATATCAATCATCCTATTAACAAACCCATTTTTTACACTTTTATAAAAAAAGGAGCAAACATTACAGGCTGCTAACTATAGCAGCCTGTAATGTTATTGCCATAAATTTCTATTATCGCATCAGGTACATTTTGCCATACCCTTTAGTAAAATACTTATCAGTAGTATCATCTTGCGAAGTGTACTTATCTAAAGATTTTCCATTTAAATTAGTAATTACTCTATACAGATAAACACCGTTGGCTACCTTTTGGCCGTAGCCATCTGTGCCGTCCCATTTAAAGTCGGTAATATTGCGCCCAATATGTATGGGGCCTAATTCATTTTTAGTAATGTCCCTTACTACTTTGCCTGTTATTGTGAGTATCTGTATGCGTATGTTCTGTGGCACCTCGCTGCCTGTAACAGTAAATACAAATGCGGTGGATGTAGTAAAAGGATTTGGGTAATTAAGCATGTTGCTAATCATTGGTTTATTAATGATACTAAAAGTTACTCTATACTCAAGCGACCCAGCTTTGTTGCCTACTACATCCCTTCCCGAAACTATAAACTGGTAATCGCCATCGTTAGAAAAATTAGGCAGAAAGTCTATAGAAGCACTGTTCTCGCCACTTGCCAAATTGGCTGGGTTAAAGCGTACTGAATCTCCAAAAAAGTAATTATGCAAAGTGCCATCCGGATAGCGTACCTGCAGCTTTATTAAAGATGTATCTTTCAATGCCAGGAAATGGCTTTCATCTTTTAACTTCACTAATATATGTGGCTTGGCTGCTACAATGTCCCGGTTTAAAATATGCACGCCATCAAAAGTTACATCCAATAGAGGGTTAAACTTATCTTCTTTTACATAAAAATTCTTAAAAATAAAGTTGTTATATAAGTATTCTTCTGGCTGTGCATTATCAGGGTTAACCATTACAAACAGTGTGTTTGCCCCTGGATAATCTTTTGTGTCGATAGCGTAACTTACTACCAATGTATCGCCGGCTACCAGCGCTTTCTTTTTGGGAATAACTATGGGATGAGGTACATTATTCCGGTCTGTAATTACCAGCTTTATTTTTAAGCTATCAAATGCAGCGGTACTAACATTTTTAAATGCCAGCGAAAAATTAATTGTTTCGCCTTGGTCTACCGTGTCTCTCATGATGTATAAAATATTGGGGGCTACAGCGCCTTCGGGTACATAATCGGCATTTATCCGCCAATACCTGAGTTGGTTTGGTGTTGCAAATCTTGCGTCATCGTTCAACATTTTCAATTTAATGTAAGGATAGGTAGCTGCATTTACAAAGCTTAACGAGGTATCGGTTGCCGGGTTTACAGTTGCCACCAGTGTTTCGGCACCAGTATTAGTTACACCGATTACTTGTATAGTCACGGAATCTGTAAAGGTTGCGTCTACGCTTTTTCCGTTCCAGTGTAAAGATGTCCAGTTGCGTGCAGGCCCAAATGCCGGTGATTCTATCGTGCCCGAAAGATATTTTGTAGGCAACGAATAAACACCTTCCAGCCTATCTTGGGGCGTTATGCCCATTTTTTGTATCGGCGAAAACGATGGTGTATTTTTTCTATAAAAAAAGATATAAGGAAGGTTTTTTGTAAAGCTGTCTATTTGAGTAAATCCGGCCGTTATAAACTTTTGATATAGATTTCCTCCCGGAGTATTAGGGTCTTTTTTCCAATCATCCACAAAAATTACATTGCCACTATTGCTAAAATTTGTTACCGACACATACATACCATTTGGTATACTATCCATAAAATCCGTTATCTTTTTTCTATCGCTGGCAGTTGCATAATAAAATTCAAAAAATGCCCTGGGCGCATTACATGGCACAGTGCTTTTAAATCGGCCGCTACTTACGGGCACGCCATTAATTATGCTTGTAACAACATAATTTTTCCATGGCTGCAGGGTACTGGTGTCATAAACAAAAAATTGAAGTTTATTATAAGGTGTACAGCCATAAAAATCTAGTTGATCAAAATCAAGGTTCACATTAATATTAGTGTAGCTTGTATACGGATAAATACCAGTTCTTATTGTTAGCGTACGCGGTATAGATTTATATCGGTATACACGGTCGTCATCAAGGCTTATTGTGCTATTGTAGATACTGGCAAGGTGCTGGTAATAATGAGACTGGTTAAAGCCTGCACTACTGTTAGGCAGGTAAACAAAAGAAAAAGAATTCCATATTTGCTGTGCACCATTTATTGGCACCATTGAAGTTCGCCAATAATAAACAGTGCTATCTGTAAAACTTATATTGGTTGGCACAAACTCAACAATGCCGCCTATGCCGCTGGCAGTATATTGCTTTTTAAAACCAGAGTTAAATAATTGGGTAGTATCTATTTCCATCTGGTATTGGCGCTGGGCACTTAAAGGGTTGGCAGTAGACGCAGTAAAATTTACATTCTGCTTGTTTATTATTGAATAGTTATAAGGCGATACCGGCCTTATCTCATCTTCAAGAATGTAAAATTCTTTAGTAAGGGTATTATTTGTTTCGGATAACTCGGCTACTTTATTATCAGCATCCAGCAATATGATTATTTTGTTAAGCCCCTTGTCTGTAATTGGGTTAATGGGTACAATTAAAGTTAATGAATCCCCATATTTTGTGCCCGGTATTAATTTGTTATACAAAATTTTAGAAGAATCATTCGGCAGTTTTCTAATGATCGATATCCTAATAGAGTCATTAGACACTTTACCAATATTCATCCATTTTACATTCAGCGTAAAATTATTATCTGCTACGGATATTATTGATGGCGTAATTTTTACCAATTGGTCTTCTATAACATAATCGGGTAAATTTGAAGCATTCACTTTTATGGCCGGATCACCATGCAGGTTAAGCTCCTCTAAATGTATCCGGGTATAAAAATCAAGGCTTTGTGGATTGCTCCCTAAAACCTCTGCTATTTTCTTAAGCTGGTTACCAATGGTATTGCCGTACATATCTTTTGATACCCCATCATATAATTGTGTATTAAAATTATTTAAAAATGGAGGTATACCTAAATGGGTGCTTGCTATAAAAGCTATACTTCCCCGTTGGTCTGCCAACACATATTTTTCTGAAAGGGTAAGGCTATTGGCCAAACGGGCAGGGTCAAATATAAAAAAGTTACCTGCGCTACAGCCGCTAACATTAAAAATGGGGTACTTCCCCTGGTTGGTATATACCTCTGGATTATCCAAATTAAAAGCCAATGTATTTGCCGATGAATGGCCAAAATACTGGATTACGCTAGCGCCTCCATTTATTAATTCTTCTATCCGTGTGCCGTTGGCCTGTTCAACTGCGGAAGTAGATGCTTTTACAAAAGTCTCTATATATCCGCCAAAAGCACTGTCTTGCAATGTTTTTTTATAAACGTCTAAATAATTTACAAACGTGTTGCTTTCATCGTTAGTTGAGCCACCAGCAACATTAATAACATTTTTCATCCATCCTTTATCGGCAACAGTCTGGCTTATTGATGCTTGTGCTACTTCGTATTGCTTTACTTTATCGAGATAATGTTTTATCTCTGTACCATTAATTACGCCTAAACGGCCTATAGGCACCAAAGGCACATTTTGCCCTGGCAGGCAAGATAGTAACACATCAGATGCAGGCCAGCCAAAAGTTTGTACCAAATCTAACCTATCTATTAATGGATTTGATTCATTTTGCTTGTATTCAATAGCACTTACGCCCCTGCCAATAATAAAAACATACTTTGGCTTAACACTAAATTGCTGCACTGCTAAACGAATAAAATCACGTATAGCTGCCGGGTGTTTTTTTATCCCAAAGCCAAATTGGTCAGTTAGTTCGTCTATCGCTACTACTTTAGCATTAAAACTTCCGCCTGCGGCAGATGAACGGTATTGCTTGTATTGATCTACATAATTTACGCCATTGCCATCATTATATAAAACAGTATTACTGATAATCAGGTAATCGCCCTGGTTAGCAATGTTTAAAAAATTAATAAACGATTTAGGAGTAAAAGAACTTATTTGGGCAATATTAGCTGCCTGTGTATTTACAAGGTTAAACTGCCTGGTTGGTAAATTAGATGGAGGTAAGGCAAACCTCACTTTGCCTGCTACAGAAATATCGCCAATATACCTCTGCCCATCATTCATGCCATATAATATTGGTGGTGTGCCACCTGTATTAAAATTATCTATTTCTAAATAATTGCCTGTGATAGAAGAATTTAATTCAAAATAAAAATTGGCGGCATTATTAAAATTAAATTTAGAAGGATAGGTAAGCCTAATTTCTGCAACTACAACACGGTCATTGGCATTTGCCACGCCCGGCGGCGGTGTTACCCCATTTACTGCTACAGATAAACTATTGGGGTCTGTAAACATACTAACCGGTAAATTATTTACCTGCTTTTTTACAATGCTGAAATAGTTCATTGTAGCATCATTAAACAGGATATTATTATTTATTTTTACTTGCAAATTCCTTGTAAAATATGCATTGCCAAAGGCAGAAACATAAAAGGACACACTATTGGCAGGAGCAGCAGTGTATACATTTAAGTTTGTAAAGCTTTGTACCAGGTCGCAACAAGGGTTTATAGAATTACTGGTATAGCCTTCTCCCATATCGTAAGACGAAGAGTATACATATTCACCCACAAGGACTGCATAACCAGGGTTATAAATATAATTATATGAATACCCTACCCTTCGCATAAAATAAGCATCTGGCACAAGTGTATTACCCGCCACATTATTTACGGCATCTGTAAACCTTAAATTATTGCCTTGGTTTAAGGTTAAAAAATAGGTGGCTGTATCGGTTTCAAGGCTAAAACTATCACACAATTGATAGGACGTATCCCGGTAGAGGTTCTTATCCGGCTTACCATCATTTCTTACTCCCCAAAATTCAATATAATCTGTAACTGATAATGGGCCGTTTGTGGCAGAAGTATACAAGCGCACCTGCTCTCCATTACGCCATAATTGAAATTGCTCTGCAGGAGCATTGCCTAAACTTGTAGAAGCCAACGCTTGCTGGCTAATACGGCAAACACCCGTTTTAGCAACCTGAAATTTATAGTAGGCCTTGCTATAATCTATCCAGCTATTATTAAGCTGGGCATGGGCAACAGTAACGCAAAGCAGTAAAAGCGGAACTAAAAATTTTCTCATTTTGAAGTTGTTTTTTCCTTTTTCACTAAAATAAATTTAAGCGAAAATACATGGGTGTACAGTGGATTAGATTGATTGGCAAGATTCGCATAAGCATAATCTATTACAACATTTTTTATTTTTACGCCTGCCCCTAAACTAGGCTGGTATATCCAAACCTTTTTTTGGTTCAAAGTATCGCCATCAGATAACGCTTTCTGAAAGTTGGTAACCCCTGCCCGTATAAAAAATACATCTTTAATAGATGCTTCCAGCCCCATGTGCGGGTCTACGCTTATTGGGTTGCTGCTAATTACGGTGTTGCGCTTGCCGTCAAATGTAAAATCTAGATTAGCTTCTGCCAATAAGCTAAACGTTTTGCTTATTTTAAAATTATAGCCCCCGCCAAATACCAGCCGGGGCGATGTTAACTCTGTAGACCGTACCGGTATATCATTTTGTGTGAGGTATAAAACTTGCTTTTCCTTTTCGGTAAACTTAAACGTCCATGCATTAAAAGTGGTGGTTAAGTCCCTTGCCACCAAAGCTAAATGCCAGTTTGGCCCATGAATTTGTATGCCCGCATCAATACCAAACCCCCACGCACTTGCAAAGTGCCCAACCTGGCGATGGATAACTTTTGCATTTACACCAAAGCTCACCAGCTTATCGTAAGTTTTTACCACTGTTTGTGCGTAAGAAAAAAGTGCAGCATAATCTGCCGACGAAAAACTGGTAATGCTGCCGTAATCGATACTTCCATCTGGCTGTACTAAAAATAATGTATTAGGTATGTCATCCACCGCAAAACGCAATACAGATAAGGCAATTACCCGGCTTGAATCCTGCAATGGTATTGCAATAGAACCAAAATCGTATTTACCAATACCCGCAAAATATTCTGCATGCTGCAGGTTTACTTCAGGATGGTCTTTTACGCCTACCAATCCCGCAGGGTTCCAGTAGCCTGCAGTTCCATCCTTAACAGTGGCCACCTGCGCACTGCCCATCGCTAGCCCTCTTGCACCAGCGCCAATATTTAAAAATTCGTTAGAATACTTTCTAAATTGCGCAAATGAAAAAACAGGAATTAATATAATGCCCAATAAAATAGCAGTCCCTTTTAAATTCATATGAAGTCAGTTTCCGGTTTTCTATACCTAAATAGTTATAAATTTATCCCTACAAAACGTATTTGCACTAAGTAAATTGTGCTGAAAGATGGTAGTACGGATTATAGTTTACAACAAAATTAATTAATATCCGGCTCATAAAATCAATTGCGGCGTTTTATAGTAATTTTACTAATATAAACTTTTAAGGGATAAAAGCAATGCAATAATTATTTTGATTGATAATTAATAAAAAAACATTTTTTGGGCGCCCGGGCGGGCTATGCACTGCAATCTTTTTTTGCGGGCGGCCCGACAAAAAAAGGATTTCCGTTCCTATCCCTGGCGCTTCATATTAAGCAGCTTGCCCTTTTACCAACAGCTTTACAAAGTATGGCTTAAAAGTATAATTATTTTTTTCATGTTTTCGGGGCATTTTTGCAAAAATTTGCTGCAAAGCACAACAAATAATATTAAAATGATTACAACCAACTTAATACAGGAACTACATTGGAGAGGGATGATACAAGATATTATGCCAGGCACAGAAGAACAATTAAATAAAGAAATGACAACCGGGTATATTGGTTTTGACCCAACAGCAGATAGCCTTCACATAGGAAGCCTTGTACCCATTATATTATTAAAGCACCTGCAAAAATATGGCCATAAACCCATTGCGCTGGTAGGCGGGGCCACCGGTATGGTAGGTGACCCAAGCGGCAAAAGCGAAGAGCGTAATTTGTTAAGCGAAGATGTGCTGAACCATAATATTGTCTGCGTTAAAGCTCAACTTGAAAAATTTTTAGACTTCGACATAGCCTTGCCCAATGCCGCAGAAATGGCTAACAACTACGATTGGTTCAAAGATTTTCGCTTTTTAGATTTTATAAAAGAAGTGGGCAAATACATTACCGTTAATTACATGATGAGCAAAGACAGCGTTCGCAAAAGGCTGGATGGCGAAAATGGCATGAGCTTTACAGAATTTACTTACCAGCTTGTACAGGGCTACGATTTTTACTGGCTCAACCAAAATAAAGATTGCAAGCTCCAAATGGGCGGTAGCGACCAATGGGGCAATATCGTTACCGGCACAGAAATTATCCGCAAAAAAAGTGGCGGCGAGGCTTTTGCTTTTACCTGCCCATTAATGACAAAGGCAGATGGTGGCAAGTTTGGCAAAACAGAAAAAGGTAATATTTGGCTGGATGCTAAAAAGACGTCCGTTTACCAATTTTACCAATTTTGGCTAAATGCAGCCGATGCGGATGCAGAAAAATACATCAAGTTATTTACACTGCTCAGCAGGGAAGAAATAGCCTTTTTGTTGCTGCAGCATGCTGGAAACGAGCACCAGCGCCTGCTGCAAAAAAAGCTCGCAGAAGAAGTAACTTGTTTTGTACATAGTAGGGATGATTACGAATTTGCCGTAAAAGCATCAGAAATATTATTTAACAACGATACCGCAGAAATATTGCAGCAATTAAACGAAGAGCAATTATTGCAGGTAATGGAAGGCGTGCCAACAGTACAGTTTTCAAAAACAATTGCAGCCCAGGGCATTGACATCGTAAGTTTTTTAGCTGAAACAAAAATTTTTACCAGCAAAGGCGAAGCACGTAAAATGGTACAAGGCGGCGGCATAAGCATCAACAAAATAAAAATAGAAAAAATTGAATCAGTAGTTGATGCAACTGGTTTATTAAACGATAAATATTTGCTGGTGCAAAAAGGAAAGAAAAATTATTATTTGGTTTTAATGGCGTAAAAAAATATTTTTTGTCACAATGGCGTAAAGAAATTTACGCCATTTTTTGGCTGTAACTTTCCTTGTTATTTTAAAGGTTCAATCAAATCCCAAAGATTGCCATACAAATCCTCAAAAACAAGCACGGTGCCATATTTTTCTTTTAATGGGCCTCTTACAACTTTCACCTCATTCTTTATTAAATTGTCATGGTCATCAATCAGGCTATCCGTTTGTAAAAATAAAAAAACACGCCCGCCAGTTTGGTTTCCTACACTAGCCAATTCCTTTTCCCCGTTAGCCTTTGCAAGCAATATACGGCAGCCCACTGAGCCCGGTGGCGCAATCACAACCCATCTTTTTATAGCAGACAAAACGGTATCTTCTACAAGCTCAAAATTTAATTTTTGCGTATAAAATTTTATTGCTTCATCATAGTCGTTTACCAACAAAGCAACCTGTGTTATTTTTTGTGCCATAATTAAAAAGACTAACCTATAATTAATTTTTCCTACTCCACTTCCACTTGTTTCTTGATAAAAGAACCTTCAATTGCTTCGGGTAAAAATTTCCTTTCATCTACCAAATATCCATTACCTTTTTCGCACACATGCACTTTTAGGTTTTCAATGCTGTAAGGGTTGCCATCAGGTATATCAGCAATATTGCTGTAGCGTATATCGTAGCCATCTATAATAATTACACAGCCGCTGCCAATAGCTTCCATTTTATTTCCCTCAGTAATAAGCATTCCTGTATCTTCTCCTAAACCAATACCTATGCAAGATGGGTTGGTTGCTACTACCTGCGCCAAACGGCCAAAGCGGCCACGTTTTTCAAAGTGGCTATCAAATATTACATCATCCATAAAACCCAGGCCTGTGGTTACTTTTACTTCGCCTTTTAAATGGGCACGTGCGGCGTTTCCTTCATATATCATTGTATTGCTCATGGCCATGGCACCTGCGCTTGTGCCGGCTACAACAAAAGTACTTTCAGTTGTATAACGGTGCAGCATTATCTGCAGTAATTGTGTTCCGCCAAATATGGTAGATAACCTTAGCTGGTTGCCGCCACTAAACATTACAGCGTCGCAATTTTTAATCCTGTGTATATATTCTTCATTTTGCGCATCGGCACGGTTACGTATATTCATGATGCTTACATCGGTGCAACCAATTTTTCCAAAAGCATTCAAATAGTTTTCGCCCACTTCATTGGGTATCATCGAAGCTGTAGTAATTACTTCAATTTTTGCTGAATGGCCGCCGCTTTCATTTACTATACGGTGTAAAATACCTAACTCAATAAAATTAAGGTTGGTCAATTTTTGAACCTCTCCTTTTTCAGGTACGGTGCCTTTATCTTCTGCGCCGCCAATAGCAATAAGTTTCCCCAGAGGATGTTGCATGGATATTAGTTTAAGTGGCAGTAAAAATTAAGTTGCCCATTACTGCTTAATATAGTGACATATACAAAAGTAAAGCAATTGGCCAAAACCAGCTTGGTTATACTTTGTATTTTTTAAGCTACCGTTTTTTTATTAACTTCCCATTTATACCTACCAATAAAAAATTATAATAGCTGTATGGTTTTAATACCCGGCTACAAAGCTGTAATAATTACCAATAAAATACAACCAGAAAGCCAACGCTGCCAGAGTACCAATGTAAAAGAGTGCGACGCCAATGAAGCCCATCGTAGCTTCTTAGCCTGGACAAAAAAATGTATTAAAAAGCCTAAACTATAAACCAACATAACAATGAGGATTGATGAAATTAAAATATTAAGAGGCCCTAACTACTGGAGCGTACGCCGCAATAAGCTTATACAAATGAAGCTTGACCTGGAAGAAATGGAGCAACGCCCAACAAACCTTATTGCTGGTTTTAAAAATAGGCTGCAGGCAATGTTCCCCGGCATGTACGGGCATCGTTGCAGTGTTGGTACGCCTGGAGGTTTTTTTGAAAGAGTAGGAGAAGGTACATGGATGGGGCATGTTATTGAACATGTGGCATTAGAAATGCAAACACTCGCTGGAATGGATACCGGCTTTGGCCGTACACGAGGCACCGGAAAAGATGGAGAGTATTATGTAGTATTTAGTTATATGGAAGAAGATGCCGGTGTTTATGCCGCACGTGCTGCTGTTAAGGTTACCCAGGCTTTGGCAGATGACTTACCTTATGACATAGAGAACGATATTATGCAACTGCGGGAAATTAGGGAAGATACCCGCCTTGGGCCAAGCACTGGCTGTATTGTTGATGAAGCGGCCAAAAGAAATATCCCTTTTATACGATTGAACAAACATAGCCTGGTACAATTGGGCTATGGCATACACCAAAAAAGAATACGGGCTACCATTGCCAGTACAACAAGCAATATAGCTGTAGATATTGCCTGCGATAAAGAAGAAACAAAAAACTTGCTGGGCGCCGCAGAAATATCGGTACCAAAAGGCGTTATTGTTAGAACAGAAGAAGCCCTGAAAGATGCAGTGGAAAGCCTTGGTTACCCGCTGGTGCTAAAACCAGTTGATGGCAACCATGGAAAAGGTGCCACCACTAATATTGTTGATTGGGAAATGGCTGTAAAAGCACTTGCAGCCGCACAAGTGTATGGGCGCAGTATTATTTGCGAACGTTTTATTACCGGCTTCGATTTTAGGGTACTGGTGATAAACAATAAATTTATTTGTGCCGCTTTGCGTACACCCGCAGCCGTTACCGGCGATGGCGTGCATACTATTCAATGGCTGGTAGATGAAACCAATAAAGACCCTCGCCGTGGTTACGGCCATGAAAAAGTATTAACCTCCATTAAGCTGGACGATTTTAGCCAGCAGATGCTTGATGAGAAAGGTTATACGCTGGAAACTATACCACCGCCTGGCGAACTGGTTTTATTAAAGCCTACCGCCAACCTTTCAACAGGCGGTACCTCTGCTGATGTTACGGATGAAGTGCACCCTGCCAATATTTTTATGTGCGAACGTATTTCTAAAATAATCGGCTTAGATATTTGCGGCATTGATATTATGGCGCCCGACCTGCGTTTGCCCATCGGCGAAAATGGCGGCGCTGTGCTGGAAGTGAATGCTGCACCAGGTTTTCGCATGCATATAGACCCGGCCGTTGGCATTGCACGTAATGTGGCAGAGCCGGTTATTGATATGTTGTTTCCTAAAGGCAGCGCTGGCCGTATCCCGATTATTGCCATTACAGGTACTAACGGAAAAACAACTACTACAAGGTTAACGGCGCATATTGCTAAAAGCGCTGGTTTTAAAGTTGGCTATACAACCAGCGATGGCGTGTACATCCAAAACCAATTAATGATGAAAGGCGATTGTACCGGCCCTGTCAGCAGCACGTTTGTACTGCGTGACCCTACGGTAGATTTTGCTGTGCTGGAATGCGCAAGGGGCGGCATTTTAAAAAGCGGGCTGGCATTTCAAAACTGCGATATTGCTATTATAACCAACGTAAGTACCGACCATATTGGGCTTGGTGGCATTGATAGTATTGAACAGATGGCAAAAGTTAAAGCCGTAGTTGCAGAAACTGTTTTTAAGCATGGCTTTGCAATTTTAAATGCTGATGATGATTTGGTGTACAATATAAAAAATGGGCTGGATTGCAATATTGGTTTGTTTAGTATGGATGAGCATAATCCACGCATAAAAAAACATTGTAACAATGGTGGTTACGCTGCAGTTTTTGAAAATGACTATATAACTATCATGAAGGGCAACTGGAAAATAAGGGTAATAAAAGTTGCTGATGTACCCATTACTTATGGTGGCAAAGCGGTACACAATATCATGAATACTTTGCCTGCTGTATTAGCCACTTACCTATACCGAGAAATTAAAGTAGATGATATTAAAGAAGCGCTGGAAACCTTTGTGCCTTCGCCTACTCAAACACCAGGCAGGCTAAACTTTTTTAAATTTAAGCATTTTGAAATACTAGTAGATTTTGCTCATAACCAGGCAGGGCTTCAATTGCTATGCGATTTTGTAGGCAAGCTGGAAGGCTCGCCAAAAGTGGGCATAATCAGTGGTACTGGCGATAGAAGGGATGAAGATATTAAAGACCTTGGCAAAATTGCCGCCGGTTATTTTGATGAAATAATTATACGGCAAGATAAAAGCTTACGTGGCCGAACGGCCGAAGAAATTGTAAACCTTTTAACAGAAGGCATTAATGCCACTAAAACAAAACAAATTCCTATTACAATTATTAACGACGAAAAGGCAGCTATTATGCATGCTTACAATACGGCTAAGCCTGGTTCGCTCATTACGGTTATGTGTGATAATGTGCAGGAATCACTGGATTTGATAAAAAGCTTAAAAGAAACAGAAGATAAATTATAATACTATTTAATTTTTTGCATTGAAAAAGATTGTTTTTACAAATTCATTTTGGCTGTTTTAACGCCATCCCCTACATTTGCAGTCCCAAAGCAATTTGGGGCAACGATTGGGTTATAGTGTAATGGTAGCACTACAGATTTTGATTCTGTCCGTCTAGGTTCGAATCCTAGTAACCCAACACGCAAAAGGCAACTTGTTAAAAGGCTGCCTTTTTGCATTTTATTCATTTTTAAAGATCAAAATTTATCCTGGCATCTAATTGTTAAGATTGCATGAATATCATTTCTCCGCAGGATAAAAAAGCAATATTATTTTATTAATACCTAATTTTTTAAAAAAATATTACGCTCGCTTTAAAGTGGTCCCGTGCATAAAATATGTGATGCTATATTTAGTTCATCAATTTATTACAATTACTTTTTTTTTATAAATGTTTGTATTTTAACTTAGATAAATCAGTACATTTAAATTTAAAGTAATCAAAGCACTTAAAGTAAAGGATATCGTACACAGTGCACATTGCAAAAAAATTTTTTTATTGATGGTAACAGCCTTCACATTTATTACCGTTAACGCTCAGGATACTACTTTTCGCTCAAAACATGCAGCCATTTTTTTCCCCTACCCGATGTATAAGGAAAAATGGCGGGCATCCATCGGTTTTACTTTGCTCACTTTACCAGAAGATATTACGGAGGAAATACAATTAAGGCTTCCTTGCGGCGATTTGCATGTGCTAAGAAAATTAAATAAACAGTTTACGCTTAATTCGCGCCTTTCATTCCAATTTTTGCAAAACCATTTATCTGCGGGTATTAGCTGGGTTAAGCCAATAGCCAATAAGTTTTATTTTTCAGCTGGTGATGATTTTGGTTATTGGTTTGGTTTTTTAAAGGCAGAAGGCTTTAATACCAAGGGGCATGGCTTCCTTAATTATCCTAATTTTTCCGTAGGTTTTAAAACGAATAAAAACCTGCTCATTACATTTAAAGGAGAAGCATCGATCAATTTATTTTATAAGTCTTCTATCGGGGAAGAATCGATTTCCTCAGCTACCACTTTTTACAATGGCGAAAGTTTTACGTTGGCGTTTGAGCAGCCTTTTTATGGTAGAAAACATTTGACAATAGCTTTTTCCGCCATCAACAATTATTTTTACTGGCAAACATGGGCTTTGTTTTATCGTACAGATAGAAAAGTTTTTTACCCTCAAATAACCGTTGGTTTTATTTTATGAAAAAGCTGCTCATCATAGTATTAATAACCTTCATTTTTTCTTCCTGCAAAAAAATTTATGAAGCGCCGGTACCCGATTCGTCTGGCTGGAATCTTTTTGATTCTTCAGCAGCCAAAATATTAAGCCACACTACGCAAGCCACCATGGAAGGCATTTATGCGCTTACACAAGGCAATGATATATTTGGCAGCCTGGTAGCCATTAAGTGGAGTTATGTAATTAATAATCGCGATACTACTTATCACTTATCTGGCTTTTTTGGTAAAGACATTGCCTATTTTATTTGTGAAGGCAAAAGACTAGGCGGAAGTATATTATTTAATGGTTATTGGAGAAAAATGGTGAGTGCAAAGACGGGGATAATTCGTTTAACAATTAATGCTACAAATGGTGCTACTAATTTATTATCGGCCAACCCAACCGTTACAAAAGGAAGTGTTATCCTAACAGGTTTTTTTGGTTATAATACAGGTTTAATACAAACACCTATTTCTTTTACGTACGAGCGCCCCTTAAATAAAGCTAACAATTTCTGGATACTGGCACATCGCTCCGGAGGGCGTACGTCAGACCTATTGCCGGTATCGGAAAATTCTGTTGCCATGATAAAAAAGACAGCAGAATTTGGTTCAACAGGCATTGAAATAGATATACGGATAACAAAAGATGGGGTTCCTATCCTATATCACGATAATACGCTCAACATTCGTGAAGTGCAAAAAAATGGGCTGGTCGGGCCTATAGAAAATTATACGTATGATCAGTTATCTACTTTCGTACGCCTTATACATGGAGAAAAAATACCTACATTACGGGAAGCTTTAAATGCCGTAATTTATCAAACGCCGCTAACTTTTGTTTGGTTGGATACAAAATATGCCGGGCCTATTAATAAAGTACAGGCTATTCAAAACGAATATATGCAATTAGCGGCTGCGGCTGGCAGAAAATTAGATATCGTGATCGGGCTTCCTACTGAAGATGCTTATAACCAGTTTGTAGCATTGCCTAACCATTTAGACGTGCCCTCTTTATTAGAACTTAAATTTGAAGACTTGCCAATAATAAATGCAAAGGTTTGGGCACCTAGGTTTACGTTAGGCACGCAGAACGATTTAGTAGAACAAGTCCACGCACAGGGAAGGTTAGCATTTGTATGGACTTTAGATGTGCCAGAGTACATCGAACGTTTTATAGCCAACGGGCATTTTGATGCCATTTTATCTAATTATCCATCTTGCGTAGCTTATTATTATTATGCACATCAATAAAAAAAAATTTGCTTTTTTCGTGCTGCTATCATTTTTTTTGGTTGATACATCTTATGCCCAAACTGTAAAGAAAAAAAATGGAAAACCAGTAAGAAATTACGCCTTGGTATTATATGCTGGCGGAGGTTTATCAAGCTATGCAGCAAATATAAATACACAGCCGATTGGTTTGCAAACAGATGTTAAACGTACAAGCTTATATGGGACTATCCGGTTGATGTGGCATCCAAATTATCGATTACGGCTTGGCATAGAATCTGGTTACACCAACTTTTACTCCTACTCAGTCAAAAATGGCAATGCATCTGGTAAGGTAACTTTAAGTGCTATACCTATTCTTATAGTGTGGTCTATTAAAGTTGTAAACCGGGTAAACTTATTTGCCGGCTTTGGCTCCTATCTTTTAACAACTCACCTTAATTATAATGGCATGGTAAAATCGAGTACGTTAAGTTTAGGCTCGAATGTTGCACTTAATTATGTACAGCCTATTTCAAAAAAATGTGGTGTTGCTATTGAAGGGAAATGGTTAAATGCATTTCAAACAAAAGATAATATGGTAGCATTACAATTGCAGCTGGTATGGAAATTTTTAGAATATTAAGCTATAAGCACTATGACAAAATTCAATACACTATTATCTGTCATTTTATTAATCCCGATACTATCTCTTGCCCAAATTAATCTTTCAAAAACTTTTACTGGCGCAACAATAGATTTTATCAGCGATACCCAGCAACCTATGCTGGTTGAAAAGATATTTCTTAAGCCAACACAGAATAAAAAAGCTACTGCCGAACTTTTTGCAGAAATTGTAAAAACAAAACCGCAAAGTTTATACATGTTAGGCGATGTTGTTGCATTAGGATACCGCAATCGTAAATGGGGAAAAGTAGATTGCTTTTTAGATAATTGCCGTAAAGAAAATATAATGGTTTCCGCATTATTAGGCAACCATGATGTAATGGGAAGAAGGAAAAAAGGAGAAAGTAATTTCAACAAGCGGTTTCCGCTAAACGTACGCACAGGCTATATTTTAATAACCGATTCAGTTGCAGTGGTATTGCTTAATTCCAATTTTAATACGCTGTCATTTAATGAGATGAAAAAGCAGGATAAGTGGTATCAGGCAATGCTTAACTCATTAGATACTGACCAATCTATTAAAGCCATTATTGTAACCTGCCATCATGCCCCCTACTCTAACAGCAAGGTTGTTGGGTCATCAACAAGCGTTCAGCAAAATTTTGTGCTTCCTTATATCAAATCAAAAAAGGCGCAATTATTTATAACTGGGCATTCGCATAATTTTGAGCATTTTAAATCAATGGGAAAAGATTTTTTAGTGATTGGGGGTGGAGGAGGCTTACATCAACCGCTTGATGTGTCAACCAAAAGTATTCCTGATTTAGCTTTCGATTATAAACCATTATTTCACTATTTATCTGTCCGTAGAGTTGGTGATGAATTACAGGCAACTTCCTATTTTCTCAAAAATGATTTTATCACTTTTGCTTCAGGACATACTTTTCAAACTAATTTGTCAGGATTAAATACCGTTGATGCTAAAATTGGCAGTAATTATGTAAAACCTTAATGTAATAACAATGTTTTAACATTGTAGTTTCCATCCGCTAAATAAAGGATTTCAGTGTTTGTATTTACTTAAACCTAACCTTCTCTTTTGGAGAGGAAAGGTCTTAACTTAACTGCTTTGATTATAGTTTATAAATAATCCGATATGAAAATCAATTACAACTAAATTCATTATTTCATTTACTGTTAATATTTGGAGTTAAAAATAAAAATAATTAGAATTAGCTGAGCAGTATTTAAGCATAGATAGGTGATGCATAGGTATATTATCTTAAAAAATTAGCTGTAAAGACTAGCTAAGTCAGTAATTGTAACCTTCTTTAATAGCAACAATTCTAATTATTATTAGTGCAGATTTGAAAAAAAGTTGAAAATTTGTCAATGTAAAAGTCTTGACGGAGAGATTTTGTTAGGTAAAGGTAAGAGAATTACATTCTGCAATAAATGTAAGGCATAAAAAAGCCGCACAATCATAAAGATGTGCGGCTAATTAAATGAATATGGCGGCTACCTACTCTCCCGGTTGGAATACCAGTACCATCGGCCATAAGGGGCTTAACTTCTCTGTTCGGTATGGGAAGAGGTGAAC
>JANXVN010000111.1 GCA_025351645.1 Ferruginibacter sp. | reverse complement strand
TTGCCCATAACAAGCTTTAAACACTATATTGCAAACTAATAGTTATATATGGATGTATCAACTTCTACCCCTTCAAAACCTAATAGGCTTACGCTATATATTGTAATTGCTATGGTGCTGGGTATTGGAACTGGCTACCTAATCCATGAAAATGCTTCTCCAGAATTTATAAAAGATTTTTCGCCTAAGATAAAACTGCTTGCCACCATCTTTTTAAGGCTAGTACAAATGATTATTGCACCGCTGGTATTTTCTACTTTAGTGGTGGGCATTGCAAAATTGGGCGACCTTAAAACGGTTGGGCGGGTTGGTGGCAAAGCAATGTTGTGGTTTATATCTGCTTCGCTAATTAGTTTGACGTTAGGCTTGATATTAGTGACCATCACTAAGCCCGGCGTAGGCGTAAACCTGGCCAATGCCGATATTGCGGGTGCAAAAGACCTTATTGGCAAAACAAAGGAATTTAGCCTGGAACATTTTGTAGAACACGTTTTTCCTAAAAGCGTGATTGAAGCAATGTCAAATAATGAAATATTGCAATTAGTAGTATTCTCTATATTTTTTGGGGTAGCATTAACTACTATTGGTATAAAAGGCAAACCAATTATTAATGCGTTAGATGCTTTATCGCATGTAGTATTAAAAATGGTGAACTACATAATGAACCTGGCGCCTCTTGGTGTATTTGGTGCTATGACAGGCGTTATTGCCCTAAAGGGAGTAGGGATATTAAAAACTTATGCCTGGTATATCGGTTCTTTTTATATAGGCTTGCTGGCGCTTTGGATTGTGCTGCTTTCTGTTGGTTACCTAATATTAAAAAAGAGGCTGATTGTACTAATGCGCCGGCTCAGCAACCCAATGGCAATTGCCTTTAATACTGCCAGCAGCGAAGCTGTTTTTCCTAAGCTGGTAGAAGAAATGGAACGATTTGGATGCAATAATAAAATAGTTTCCTTTATATTGCCGCTGGGTTATTCATTTAACCTGGATGGCAGCATGATGTACATGACTTTTGCAAGCATGTTTATTGCGCAGGCATACAACATAACAGCTGTAACGGAACATGTGGGTACACAAATTGCCATGCTGCTGGTTTTTATGCTCACAAGCAAAGGTGTGGCAGGCGTACCAAGAGCTGCACTGCTAGTGGTTTTAGCTACCGGCGGCATGTTTGGCATACCGGCAGAAGGTATTGGTTTAGTATTAGCTATCGATACTTTTTGCGACATGGGAAGAAGCATGACCAACGTGCTGGGAAACGCGTTAGCAACAGCAGCAGTAAGTAAATGGGAAGGTGTATTGGCAAACACTAATAAAACAATTTTTAAAACTTTAGCTTAACCTATAATTTTTTATGGCAACTACTTTTTTGATATTACTGAATTTTCACTGGACGCAATTATTGCAGCCACAATGGTATATAGAAAACGGTGGCTTATGGTTTATTGTATTTGCTGTATTTGCTGAAACAGGCTTGTTTGCGGGTTTTTTTTTACCAGGCGATTCGCTGCTGTTTGTGACTGGCATTTTTTGTGATATGCTGGTAAAAAAAGGGCTGGGCATAGACATTGATAGCTCTTTTGTTAATCTTGTATTATTAGGCATTGTAATTTCCATCGCTGGCTTTATAGGTAATATGGTGGGCTATTGGTTTGGCAAAAAAAGCGGACCGTTTTTATTTGAACGCAAAGACACTTTTCTTTTTAAGAAAAAATATCTATTCCAGGCAAAGGAATTTTATGATAAGCATGGTGCCGGCGCCATTGTAATGGCAAGGTTTTTACCAATTGTACGTACGTTTGCGCCCATTATTGCTGGTGTAGTTGGCATGGAAAAAAAGAAGTTTGTATGGTATAATTTTGTAGGCTGCATTGCCTGGGTTTTTATAATGCTATTTGGTGGCCACTATTTACAGCAACTATTATTAAATTGGATAGGGTTCGATTTAAAAGAACACCTTGAAGTTATTGTTATAGGTATCGTCTTAATTACAACCGCGCCCATTTTCATAAAACTTATGGCCGATAAAAAAAGGGATAAAAAAATTACGCCATAAAGTAATGATTCCCTCGCCAAAACCTTAGGTTGTTAATTTTACCATTACAGTGCTTGTGGCTACATAGGGTTATTTTGTAGATACTTTTTTTATATGACTGATATTTTTTTATACCTATCACAATAACGAACAGTTACTTTAGCCATAAATCTTTTGGTTAAAACCTTGATTACATTACGTAATAACCTGCTTACTGCCCTGGCAAATTACCCTCGCCGTGCTGTTAATATAAATATAATTTTGTAACTTGTTGTAAACAGCACATACGTTTTGCAAGTATTTTCGTTTATGATTATTATGAAAAAACACTTCGCTTTTGTTTTTACAGGTTTACTCTTTTCATTGTCGCTTGCAGCGCAACAGTTGCAGGTAGATGTTAATTATGCCACATCAGACCCGACAGTTACTAAACCCGTTATTTATTATTCTCCTTCTACAAAATTAACCTGGGATGATTTTAGGGCAAAGCCAGATGCGGCAAGCGATGCGGCGGCTATAACCAATGCGGGTATTGGCTTTCAAATGAACTTTCATTCAAAAGATAACCTTGCAACAATAACAATTTCTATTGATTGCAATTTTTCTAAAAATGATAGCTGGGTGAAAAAAAACAAAAACACGCCCTATATATTAAACCATGAGCAGCATCATTTTGATATTGCTTATTTGTACGCCATGAAGCTTATCCATAACCTTAAAGTGGCAAAATATACCAGTAAGAATTATAACAAACTGATTGAAAAAATATATTACGATACGCAGACGGAATTGATGGCCATGCAAAATAATTACGATAGGGAAACAAAAAACAGCCAGTTAACAGACCAGCAGGCATTGTGGGATAAAAAGATTGATGCTGAGGTTAATTCGATATCGAAACAATAAATTATAATTTAGCTAAGGCTGATTTACCAATTACTATATGCTTTATTATGTTAGCGAGTGCTATACAAAAAGCCTGATGAAAATTGAATAAAATAACTCTCGGATACGCCCCAGCGTGCGTGGTAAAAGTTGCCTGAAAACCCGATGTAAAAGAGTGCGACGTCCGCCCGGCTACCATTCGGACGAGCCTTTGAAGCCCAATATCGTTATGTATTGGCCGATACAAAAAATAAAAAAACGTAACAAAACTTATCTTAAATGTTCTGCCTTACGGAGCGCTGGTGCTTTTATAAAGTCTTTGGGGTACCGTTTAAAATAGCGCCATAATATGCCCATAAATTGGGGATACTCTTTTAAATGTATGCCCCGGCTTTTTACAGCCACTATAAATGCCAGCCCAAAGCTTACCGCAAAATTGATAAAGCCAATGCCCATTACGCCTATGATGGTGTACCATAATTCCTTATCGGGTAATTTATGATCCATGCCAAAATATCCGATGGCGGTATTGGCGGCAGAGATGGTAATGTGGCGGATATCGAATGGCAACCCAAACGTGGTACCGATAAAACCAGCCATGCCCAAAAAGAATCCAAGGGAGATATTGCCTACCAGCGAGCCAAAATTATTTTCTACATAATGGATAATCTTATAGCGGCGCTTTTCATTAAACCGTTTTTTAAAAGACGAAAGGTTCCGCATCCTTTCGGCAATTTTTCCATACACCACATAATTTTCTACATAACCCGCAATGATGCCGCTGGCAAATAAAAAGAAACCGGTAAAACAGGCATACAGCCAGGCAAAACTGTGCAATGGCTGCTGGTCGGTAAGCAATTTATGGGCAGCATCGCCAGTAGCAATTTTAACGCCTGTAGCAGCAAAAAATAACCAGGCTAAAATATAAGTGAGCGGAAAAACAATAATAAGGTTACCCGTAAAAGAGGCTAATTGCGTGCGGGATACCTTGCCAATAGTAATAGCAAGGTTGCGTAAATCCGGATGTTCGCCAATTTTTTGCACATCAAACGAACTGGCTACATTATTTGCGGTATAGGCAGGTTGTTTGGTAGCTAATGTAGAGCCTGTATCTTGTATTAAAATAAAGCCCAGCGAGTAATTGGTGCTGTACAAAAAGCCATGCCAAAATGGTGCCATTACAACCTTTGCCAACAAGTTTTTTATAACGCCAATAAACGAAATAATAATACCGCCGCCTGCTGCACTTTTAAACATCTGCCAAAATTCTTTACGGGTAGTAGTAATAAATTTTTCGCCTGTGCGGCCACCATGTTCGGCAATCTGGTAGGCGAGGTAACCAGTATTTTCACTTAAATATTCGCGGATAGAATTTTTCCGGTTTTCGTTGTGTACTACTGTTTTAAAGTAGGTTACAAAACGGTAGGTGTTAAAATAATTATCTGTGTCCAGCACATCTAAAATAATAAACAACCTGTTAATCTGTTGCTGTAACCGAGTAAGCATATAGGTTTGCGCAAGGCTGGTACCGTATACAAAACGTTGGTCTTTTACCTTAAAAATTATTTGGTTACAGTTGTGCAAAGCTTCGGTAATACCCGCAAGCAACATACGATGTGTGTCAGTATTGGCAATGGTTTGGGGAAGCTGGAGGTATTGGTTAGCGAGGCGGTTCTGTTCTAAAAAAGCCAAGTTTTCTAGATTGTCGCTACGATGCGTTATCTCTTTTTCCAACCCTAACACGGTAACCCGGTAACTCAAAATTTGTAAAGATGCTTGCAGTTGTTTTATCAGCGCAGGCTCAGTCATATTTATCTGTATACCTAATAGTTCAAAAAATTGTATCCACAGGCCGTTCTCTATACCATCAACCCAAATATGGTCTGTTTTTTTATAAAATATTTTGTTGATAACGTACAGGAAATTATCTTTTGTCAGCAGCTCGGGCAGCAGTTTATGTTGCAACTTGCCTAATAGTTCCGGCAAAAAACCACGGCTGCTGATAATGCCGCTTTCTGTTAAAGCAGTAACGATATTAGTCTTTAAAAACTGGCTTAGCAAAGCCTTCCTTAATGAAAAGAGCGAGCTCCTCTCGAGGTTTATCTGGTATAATAGCGCTTTAAAACGAAGCTCTGCCTGCGGAATATCCCTGGCATTTTCAGGCCGTACCTTCCCTATCAGTTCCACTAAATAATCGAGGCTACGGTTGGCAGTGTGCAATGGCAAAATAATTGCCTGCTGCTTTGCTTCCCCCTCAGGTACGATTGCTGGTTTTTTTGATAAACGAAACATGGTTGGTGATAAGAGTGTTGGTTATTAACGCAAAACTTAGCGTATCCAATATAGGGCAGACCATTTTAATGTTGATAATGTTGCATCACTTTAATAATTTTCATAAAAAAAACGGCTTATTTTTGCAGCAGTAATTATGGCAACGCAGACAAATACAAAATTTCAGGAAGAAACAGATGTGCTTACCCAGCTGGATGAGTACTGTACCCTTATTGTTTGGAACGATGAGGTAAATAGTTTTGATTGGGTAATAGAAGCACTGGTAGATGTTTGCGGGCACTCTACCGAACAGGCAGAACAATGCGCCATCATTATCGACAGTAAAGGAAAATACGCCGTTAAAGAAGGCAGTTATGATGATTTAAAACCTATGTGCGATGCTATTACCGATAGAGGCATTGGTGCTACAATTGAGGTGATTGCTCGATAATATCCCCGCCGCGTCCTGAGTGGGAGTTATTTTACCAGTCTGCCGTAATTCATTTACTACCATAATTTATATCTTTTTACTTTTTGGCCATGCTAATACAGCAGCTATGTGCATCTTCATTGGCGTCGCACGTTTGAAGTTCAGTTATTAATGCAGCTTTTACCACCAAGTAGCTAGGTAATATTATCTGCCATCATTAATCTCCTAATAAAAAAGTAGTCTCGTTAAATTACCCCCCTTTATTGCTCCGGGGTTATCTTTGCAACATGGAGTGGCTAAACAAAGACTTACTATTTCCTCCGGTAGAAACAGCCACTGAAGAAGGCATACTCGCCATTGGCGGCGACCTTAGCTCAGAGCGCTTACTACTGGCGTACCGCAATGGAATCTTTCCCTGGTACAATGAAGGCGAACCAATCATCTGGTGGTGCCCCAACCCACGTTTTGTACTCTTTCCCGAAAAATTAAAAGTTACCAAAAGCATGCAATCGGTACTTAACAATGGCAAATTCCGGTTTACCATCAACAGGGCATTTACCAGTGTATTGCAAAACTGTAAAACCGTAACCCGCAAAGAGCAGGAAGGTACCTGGATAACACCCGCCGTACTACAAGCCTATACACACTTACACGAGCTAGGCCACGCCCACAGCGCTGAGGCATGGATGAATGGCGAACTGGTAGGCGGCTTATACGGCATCCGCATCGGCAATGTTTTTTTTGGCGAAAGCATGTTTAGCAAAGAAAGCAATGCCAGCAAATTTGCCTTTATCAACTATGTACGTCAATTACAACGGGAGAAAGTTGCACTGATAGATTGCCAGGTACACACCAATCATTTGGAAAGTTTAGGTGCGAAGATGATTGAACGAAGGAGATTTTTGGAATTGTTGAGGGAGAATTTGTAGGGGGTAAGAATTATATAGTGTTAGTTTTACGGTCATCAAGTTTATAATAAAGAAAAGAATTCGTACCCATAAATATGCATGCAATCTTTGCTGTATATTATTAACCTATTAAGATGAGCAAAATTTCCCAGTTAGTAATTTTTGCCAGAATTGATACAACCAATACATACAATCAAATAAATTTTGGACAGGTTCCAAACTTTCAGGCGCAAGAAATAAATAGTAACACTGGAGTGAACGTCAGAGGATGTTTTAAAGTATTAACTGCAAGTGGCGTGAGGCATGCTTTTAATGGGCATGGTAATAATATAGAGGAAAACAAAAGAGGGCAAATTGGAATCACTGAAACTGATTTTGAGTTAATGCCTAAAATCTTGAATACACCAGACTCCATTATCAGAGGGAACAATAATAGTCGTCAAAATAAAGAATCAATATTATTTACCAAAATAATCAATAATAAAAACTATCACGTTGTTATGAGTTTATCAACTCATCAACAAGAAAATAGCCTTGTTTTTAACACCATGTATATTAAAAAACAAAAAAGCTGATGCTTTTTGAGCACCAGCTAAGATATCTTTTGTGTAACAGAGAACAGTGCTATATCCTTGCGGATACCTTCTGGCAGACGTACAAAACGTTCTATCACCCTACAAATTTAATATTTATTATGCAAAGAATTGAATTTGTCTTTAAAAAATAAAATGTAATTACATTTCAATTGCAAAATTAATTTTGAATGAATACATGGTATCATCTTTTAGACTTACTCAAGTTGATATAAGAGATTAGTTTACTCATATTTAATGAAGGGTATAAATTAAAAAATAGTTACCGTTAAGCCGCTTTTTTGTTCCTGTTTTCTATCCTATTTTAATTTCTATTTTAAAAGCATACTTTTTTATTTACTGGAACATTTACTATATAAAAAACGCAGATAATAGCAATTACCTGCGTTTTTTATATTTCATTTATTCTTTATTTTAAGATCCACAACTAACACAACCATCTTCCATACTGCAGGTTGGCCCTGTAAAATCGGTATCGATATCATCTACAGTATTACCGCCATTTTCTATAGCTGCAATGTGCGGTATAATTGGCGCCATTTCTTCGCTGCCTTGCTTTTCAATGGTAAATTGTACGGCTTGCGTTGCGGCTTGGGTACGTAAATAGTACATGCCTGTCTTCAATCCTTTTTTCCAGCCATAAAAATGCATGGAGGTCAGCTTGGAGTTTGTTGGGCTATCTACAAATAAATTCAACGACTGGCTCTGGCAAATAAAAGCACCTCTGTCGGCTGCCATATCTATCAGGTTGCGTTGCTTAATTTCCCAAACTGTTTTGTACAATTCTTTAATATCAGCAGGTATCTCATTTATTTTTTGGATAGAACCATTGGCGGCAATAATCCTATTTTTCATGTCGTTGTTCCATAAACCAAGGCTCACTAAGTCTTTCAGCAAATGCTTGTTTACAATAATGAATTCGCCACTCAATACACGGCGGCTATAAATGTTAGACGTATATGGCTCGAAACATTCGTTATTGCCTAAAATTTGAGACGTAGATGCAGTTGGCATTGGCGCTACCAAAAGGCTGTTCCTAACACCATGTTCCATTACTTCATTCCTTAAGCTAACCCAATCCCAACGGCTGCTTGGTTCTACATTCCACAAATCAAACTGAAATTTTCCTTTTGATAATGGTGAGCCATGGAATGTTTCGTAGGCACCTTCTTTTATAGCCAGGTCTTTACTTGCCGTCATGGCTGCAAAGTAAATGGTTTCAAAAATATTTTTGTTCAGCATCTTAGCCAAATCACTTTCAAAAGGCAGGCGTAATAAAATAAATACATCTGCAAGGCCCTGCACGCCTAATCCAATTGGGCGGTGGCGCAAATTGCTGTGTTCCGCTTCTTTAACAGGATAATAATTATTGTCTATTATCTTATTTAAATTTAGTGTTGCCTGGTAGGTTACTTCGTATAATTTATCCTGGTCAAACTTGCCATTGATAACAAAACGTGGCAACGCAATAGAAGCAAGGTTACAAACCGCTACTTCATCAGGGCTGGTGTATTCTATTATTTCTGTGCACAAATTGCTACTTTTAATAGTACCCAAATTCTGCTGGTTGCTCTTGCTGTTTGCCGCATCTTTATACAGCATATACGGAGTGCCCGTTTCAATTTGAGAGTCTAATATTGCAAACCAAAGTTCTTGTGCTTTGATAGTTTTTCTTGCCCTGCCCTCTTTTTCATATTGAGTGTATAACGCTTCAAAAGCTTCGCTGTGGCAATCGCTTAAGCCTGGCGCTTCGTTAGGGCAAAATAGGCTCCATTCGCCATCGGCTTCAACCCTTTTCATAAACAGGTCGCATATCCACAAAGCAAAAAACAGGTCCCTTGCACGCATTTCTTCTTTACCATGATTTTTCCTCAGGTCTAAAAAAGCAAAAATATCTGCATGCCATGGTTCCAGATAAATAGCGAAAGCACCTTTGCGTTTTCCACCTCCCTGGTCAACATAACGGGCAGTATCATTAAACACCCTAAGCATTGGCACAATACCATTACTGGTGCCGTTGGTGCCGCCGATATAGCTTCCTGTGGCACGGATATCATGTATCGCTAAACCAATCCCACCGGCACTTTGAGATATTTTGGCAGTTTGTTTTAAGGTATCATAAATACCATCAATGCTATCTTCCTTCATGGTGAGCAAAAAGCAGCTGCTCATTTGAGCCTTTGGCGTGCCTGCGTTAAATAAAGTAGGCGTGGCGTGGGTAAACCAACGTTCGCTTAACAAGTGGTAGGTTTTAATAACGCTGTCAATATCTTCTTTATGTATGCCGATAGAAACCCTCATGTACATGTGTTGCGGGCGCTCTACAATTTTACCATCTATTTTTAAAAGATAAGATTTTTCCAATGTCTTAAAGCCAAAATAGTCAAAGCCAAAATCCCGGTCGTAAATAATGGTACTGTCTAAAACCTCTGCATTATCTTCAATTATCTGCCACACGTCATCAGCCAGTAGAGGCGATTTTTTGCCGTTTGATTTATCTACATAATTGTACATTTTCCTCATCGTATCGGAAAAAGACTTAACGGTATTTTTATGCAAATTGCTGATGGCAATCCTTGATGCAAGGATGGCATAATCTGGGTGTTTGGTTGCCAGTGATGCGGCTGTTTCTGCAGCAAGGTTATCCAATTCTGTAGTTGGCACACCGTCGTAAATACCTTCAATTACTTTTTTAGCAACGTCTATTGCGTTAACCAACGGACTCAAACTGTAACTTAATTTTTCTATACGGGCTGTTACTTTATCGAACTTAATGGTCTCTTTTTTACCATTTCTTTTAATGACGTGCATAGTTTTGTAATCTTTATATAGAGGAGATAATTGTTTCAACCGTAAAATCTAACAGACACAAAAGCTACCGATTTAAATGAAACGTCCATTCAAATCGTTTTCCACAGATGTGCATTACTTACTTTTTAAAAATCTTCTTCGAGGGAAAATGCCTGCGATTCCTTGGTGCCCATCACGCCGGATTTTTGGTAATCCCCTACTCTTTTTTCAAAGAAATTAGTCTTGCCCTGCAGCGAGATCATTTCCATAAAATCGAAAGGGTTGGTGGCGTTGAACATTTTTGGGTAACCCAGTTCTGCCAGCCATCTATCGGCAACAAACTCAATGTATTGCTGCATCATTTTGGCATTCATGCCTATTAAGCCTACTGGAAGTGCATCTGTTACAAATTCCTTTTCAATTTCAACTGCATCGGCAATTATTTCAAACACGGCGTCTTTAGATAATTGGGTCGATAGCATGCTATATAATAAACAGGCAAATTCACAATGTAACCCTTCGTCACGGCTAATCAGTTCATTGCTGAACGTTAAGCCTGGCATTAAGCCTCTTTTCTTCATCCAAAAAATAGAGCAAAAGCTACCGCTGAAGAATATGCCTTCTACCGCAGCGAATGCCACTAAACGTTCTGCAAAATTTCCCTTGTCTATCCAGCGTAAAGCCCATTCCGCTTTTTTCTTTACCGCAGGTACAGTATCGATTGCGTGAAAAAGACGCTGTTTTTCCTTCGGATCTTTTATATAGTTGTCTATTAATAAGGCGTAAGTTTCTGAATGGATATTTTCCATCATTATTTGGAAGCCGTAAAAACACCTCGCTTCTGGCAATTGTACTTCGCTCATAAAATTAACCGCCAGGTTTTCGTTTACAATACCATCGCTGGCTGCAAAAAATGCCAATATGTGCGAGATAAAATGACGCTCGCCATCATTTAGCCCGTCCCAATCTTTTTGGTCACTGCTTAAATCAATTTCCTCTGCCGTCCAAAAACTAGCTTCATGCTTTTTATACATTTCCCAAACTTTGGGATAATTAATTGGAAGGATAACAAAACGGTCTTTGTTTTCCCTTAAAAGTAGTTCTGTGCTTTCTGTATTGTTACTGTCGGACATATTGATGGAATTATTTGTTTATAGTAAAGTAATTTTAAATAAAATGTTTCAATAGTAACTTAGCCTAAACAAAGACTACCAATTGAAATACTTTATCCTAATTGCGGGATGCTGTATTCATTTTTAGATTGATACACTTATTATTTATAGTGGTATACAAGGCTACACTAAAAATAATATATCTATTTCTCAAAGTATCTATTTGCTGCCTGATAATTAATTTAAAATAGCATTTGCAATAGTACTACTGCTTTCAAATTTATTTTTCAAAAGTTAGTAACACTTTTTGTTAATATCTCTTGAAACTATTGCGCATATTGTATTGTGTGGGATTGCCACATTTTTTACACATATTTTTAACGAAATGGGTATAAGATTTTATAAAAAATTCAAACTTTTTATGAAGCTGTTAAAATGACCATTTGTTGTAATTTACGCAGCCTTTAATTATCCGGAAAGTCATCCTTAGAGGTGACTTTTCCGGATAAATGAAGCTATCTGCCAAATTTTTGTTTAAGCGCTGCCAGTGCATCATTCATGGGCAGTTCTGCAATATTTTTTTGTGGTTTGATGTTAGGCTGCTGTATTTTAGGGCGCTGTCCTCTAGCAGGCAGTTCTTCAGTTTGTTTGATAGATAAAGCAATGCGTTTTCTTAAAGTATCTACTTCCAAAATTTTTACTTTTACATGCTGGTTAAGCTTCAGCGCCTCATTAGGGTCAGTGATGTACGTGTGAGAAATTTCAGATACATGCACGAGTCCATCCTGCTTAACGCCAATATCGATAAAGGCACCAAAGCGAGTGATATTCGTAACTACGCCTGGCACTTCCATACCGATTTTTACATCATCTATACTGTAAATATTGGCGAATTCAAAAACCTGGGCCTCGCTGCGTGGGTCAAGCCCAGGCTTTTTCAATTCATTTAAAATATCCCTGATGGTGAGCTCGCCAATCAATTCTGTCGCATATTTTTTTGCATCTATTTTCTTTAATAATTCTTCTTTGCCAATTAAAGATTTTACGTCCACCCCCAAATCTTTCGCCATTGCTTGTACTACAACGTAAGCTTCCGGATGTACCGCACTTTCATCCAGCAAATCTTCACCTTCTTTAATACGTAAAAAGCCAGCACATTGTTCAAAAGCCTTGCCTCCTAAACGAGGTACTTTAAGCAACTGCTTACGGCTGCTAAATTTGCCTATTTCATTTCGATAATTAACTATGTTATCTGCCAGTGTATTGCCAATGCCACTTACATAACTTAACAAATGTTTACTCGCAGTGTTTAGGTTTACTCCAACATTATTTACGCAACTAATAACGGTAGCATCCAGTTTTTCTTTAAGCCTAAATTGATTAACATCATGCTGGTATTGCCCTACGCCGATACTTTTAGGGTCAAGCTTTACCAGTTCTGCTAATGGGTCCATCAATCGCCTGCCAATACTTACGGCACCACGAACAGTAATATCTTCATTCGGAAATTCTTCACGGGCAATTTCGGAGGCAGAGTAAATAGAAGCGCCATCTTCATTTACCAAAAATACCGGTAAGCCAAGGTTAAGGCTTTTGATAAAATTATCGGTTTCCCTGCCTGCGGTGCCATCGCCAATGGCAAATACTTCAATACCGTATTGCTGTACTAAATTCCTGATCTTAGTTGCTTCTGCTTCTCTTTTATTTGTTTCGTGTGGAAAGATAAGGTCCGTCTTTTTCAGCTCTCCTTTTTCATCTAAACAAACCACTTTACAACCGGTACGATAACCTGGATCGATGGCTAAAATGCGCTTGCTGCCAATGGGCGAACTTAGCAATAACTGGCGCAGGTTTTCTGCAAAAACGTTGATGGCTTCTTCATCGGCTTTTGTTTTTAAAGCAGTACGGAATTCCGTTTCTAACGCTGGCTGCAATAAACGGCGGTAGGCATCTTTCACCGCTTTACGTATCTGGTCGCTGCAGGTGCTCATGCCACGTATGTAGAGTGCTTCAATCATTTCAAGTGCTGCTTCATCTGCAGGCGAAATGGCAATGCGTAAAAACCCTTCTAAAAAACCACGCAACACTGCTAATATCCTGTGCGAAGGAGTTTTTGAAATAGGTTCCGAAAACTCAAAATAATCTTTGTATTTGATGCCAGCGGTTTCTTTATCAGTTACCACTTTGCTTTGCAGCGTTGCTTCGTTTTCAAACAATTTGCGCAGCTTTGCCCTTACTTGCGCATCTTCATTTATTAATTCTGCTATAATATCCCTGGCGCCTTGCAAAGCAGCATCTGCATCAAGCACTTTTTCGTTGATGAAAGTGGCGGATGTTGCGGCTAAGTCAATATCTTTTTGTTCAAGTAATGTGGTGGCTAACGGTTCTAATCCATTTTCCCTGGCAGTTTGTGCTTTGGTTTTACGTTTTGGTTTGTAAGGCAGGTAAATATCTTCCAGTTCCGTAATGGTAGTTGCTTTATCAATTTTTGCCTGCAAGGCTTCGGTCATTTTTTCCTGGTCGGTGATTGTCTTTTCTATGAAAGTTTTACGTTCGGTAAATTCCTTTAGAAATTTGCTTTCATCCTGTATATTTTGAATCTGCACTTCGTCCAAATTACCCGTTTTATCCTTGCGGTAACGGGCTATAAATGGAATGGTAGCCCCTTCTTCCAATAAAGCCAACACCGTTTCTACCTGTTGTATTTTTATAGTTAGTTTTTGTGCTATTGGTTGTGCGAATGCTGACATAGTTTTTATTATTTTTTAAGCGGGCTGCGAAATTAATGGTGTGCAGGGAAAGAAAAAACATAAAATTTAAATGTTAATGCTTAAGGCATTTTTGCATCCCCTGGCTAAAGCCAGGGGAAATATTAAATAGAGCCTTACAAAAAACTAATCCGTTTCTCTGGATTTTTTTGTACGAAGGAATAAATGCTGTTGCGGATGGTGTCGTTATCGGCATAAGGGTTCAGGTAATTTTTAAGGTCGGTGGTGGAGGTGATGTTTGTGGAAGATGGCAAATAACCCATGCCCCAAAAACTCCCCCGTTCAATTAACAGGCATAACTTTTCTTCTTCTTTTATGCCTTTGTCCATTACTGCAAAAGTTGGTAGTTGCAGTTCCAATGCCTGGATGGCGTTTTTTATTTTGATGTTGTAACTGGTTGGCGATTCAATTTGTGTCAATTCAATTTCGGTAAAAGGCGTTTTGTCTATGAAGCATAATTTTTCATTGAGTTCAAATTCTTCAACCATTTTCTTAAGCATAACCAAGCCTTCGTGCAATAAATTGAAGTTGTATAATTGAGGTACATTTTTTTTCTTTTTGTCGATAGCTAACCGTTGATAACCACGGTTGTCTTCAAACATGTAGAGCGCAAACTTTTGTGCGGGCTGTTTTTGGCTATAGTTGTATTTAGGCCATAGCTTTTTAATTTCGGTGCTTTCTAAAACAATCGCTTCCAGTTCGGTGGCGCATTCTTTAAAAGTTACTTTGCAGATGGTACGTAAAAAATTCTGCCGTTTCCTGTCTGGGTCGTTGTGTGTAAAATGGCTGCTTACTCTTTTTTTTATGTTGATGGCTTTGCCTACATAAACGATAGTACCTTTTTCATCGTGAAAATAATACACGCCGGGGCAACCGGGCAATTGTATAATATCTGCCTTTGTTAACCGTAGTGGAAGCCATTGTTCTGCTGATGACTTTTTAAGCATTTGCTGCATGTGTTCGTTGCCGCCATTGGCAAGGCAATGCTCAAATAATTTTACGGTGGCTTTGGCGTCTCCGCCGGCACGGTGGCGGTTATCGAGCGGTAAAGCCAATGAGCGGCAGAGGTTGCCTAAACTATAAGAGGGCAAACCCGGAAATGTTTTTCTGCTAAGCCTTACGGTGCATAATTTTTTTGTGGCCAGCTCAAAACCTGCTGCCTTTAAGTGATGCTTTACAAATGAATAATCGAAATTGACGTTGTGCGCTATAAAAATAGCTTCGTTTAATAATTCATATATAGTTGCAGCTATATCTTCAAACACAGGCGCATCGGCTACCATAAAATTATCGATGCCAGTAAGCGAAGTTATATAAGCGGGAATTTTTTGTAGAGGGTTTATCAGCGTTTCAAAATGGCGGATAATGCGTTCGCCATCGTGCACGTAAATGGCTATTTCGGTAATGCCGTGTGCGGAAGCGTAGCCGCCAGTGGTTTCTATATCTACTATTGCATACATTGAATACCAAAAGTACAAATACTAAACTAATTAGTAATAAAAAAGTTTTAGTGTTTTAAAGGTGTACACTTTTTTAAAAGGTGTACACTTTATTTTAGCAGCTATCTACTTTTTAATCTACCTAGTGGTAAAAGCCAAATTAATATACTAAACTTGAAACGTGCGACGCCAATGAAGCCAAATCAGGGAACTATTGCCTGGCCAACATATCTGTAATATTTTAATGATTTATTACTAAATTTCACACGTATCAATGTCGATTAAAAATTATTTTATTTTTTTCGATATTTGTCAGCCCGTCTTACAATTAATAGCTTTTAATCAATTACTTTATTAATAATATACTACCTTTTTTATTTATTTTTTTACCGGAAGGATTTTTAATTTCAAGATAATATACGTATTCTCCATTTTCTTGCGGCTCACCTTTAATGGTTCCGTCCCATCCAATAGCAGCATTGTTAGTTTTAAAAACTTTTACTCCATATCGATTAAATATGGTAAATGAAACAAGTAGAAATCCGGCTAAATCAGGTACATGATAAATATCATTTTTACCATCTCCATTAGGAGTAAAAGCCATAGGCATAAAAACATCTTTATACACT
>JANXVN010000100.1 GCA_025351645.1 Ferruginibacter sp. | reverse complement strand
CTGGATCAGATAGATTTTATACGCCAGATTTCTGAAAAAACAGATGCTTATTCAGATGTGATAAAAAAGGCTGCACAAAGAATAACCAAACAATCGGATAAGTTTGCAGAGAAAGGGAAAAACCCCTTATCCGACCAGCTGAAAATTGTTTCAAGATTGATAGCTGGTGGGCTTCAAACAAAAATATATATGGTAAGTATGGGCGGCTTTGATACCCATGCAAAACAAACGGAGGTTGATGATACAAGTAAGGGTGCGCAGGCTACCTTATTGCAAAAAGTATCAGAAGCTATTTATGCATTTATGGATGATCTTAAATTACAAAATACAGAAAATCGTGTTGTTGGGATGACATTTTCTGAATTTGGCAGGCGCATAAAATCCAATGCAAGCGGCGGAACGGATCACGGCAGTGCTGCACCGGTTTTTGTTTTTGGCAAACCAGTTCAAAGTGGTATTGTAGGCGTTAATCCTGTATTGGCGCAAAATGCAATTATAAATGATAATATAGCAATGCAAAACGATTTTCGTGCTATATATGCAACCCTGCTTACCAATTGGCTTGAAGTGAGTAAAACCGTACTTCCAACTATTTTACAACCCGGCTTTAGCCTGCTTCCTTTAATCAAACCTGCATAAATTAGTTTCCATCTGAAAGATGATTAGACAAATTTTACAAGAGGGTGCGAATAAATTTACATAAACTACATTGTGGTAAATTACGGATATATAATTGCTGAAAAGTATTCATTTGTTAAAGAACTATTTAAAATCCAACCTATGAAAAAGTATTTATTTGCCCTACTGTTTTTATTAATGTCTACGGTCAATTTACAGGCGCAGCAAATTGATGTTATAAAGCCTGCAGGCGAAAAATTATTGAAAGATTATCTGAGTATGAATGTTGAAAATCTTTGGATCGCAGGGCATCATGTAGATTGGGTAACTGGGCTCCCTGATAATCCGGAAGCAAAAGCCGGTACCCGCACTCATTGCAGCGCATTTGTAGCTTCGGCCTGTAAAAAAGAGGATATTTATATTTTATCTCCGCCGGAACATAGCCAAATTTTATTAGCCAATGCCCAATACAAGTGGCTGTCATCAACGGCTGCTACATCAATGGGATGGCACATCATTACGGATACTAACACTTCTAAAATTTACTTTTCTGCGCAGCAATATGCAAACAAAGGTTTTGTAGTAGTAGCAGTTTATCAAAATCCTGTTTCAAACAAACCCGGGCATATTGCACTGGTGCGGCCCAATGAAATGTCTGTACAGCAACTGATTGATGAAGGGCCTTCCATTATTATGGCGGGTACAAATAACCACAATCTTATCGGTTTAAAAAATGGATTTAAAAGCCATATTCAACAATGGCCTGAACCTGCAATTTTATTTTATTACAATGAAAATAAAAAATAAATACGGGAAAGAAATTACGTATACATTTCAACGTTACCGTTATTTTTTGAGACATTAACCTGATGTTGTTTATCGTTACCCTTATTTATTAATCTAGTTTCTTGTTGTTAAACTTATTAATATTTATCGGCAACGACACTAAGCTGTTTTTAAAATAAGCATTAATAAAAAAGGAAAGTGTAAATAAGTTTTTTGGCCTGCTACAGGAATAAAAAACTTATTTACACTCAACTATTTTAACATTGTTTACCGGTGTTTGCCCCTATCACCGCCTCCATTGTTTCTGTCGCCTCCATTACTTTCTCTATTACCCTTACCATTGTCTCTATTACCGCCACCACTATTTTTTTCATTCCGTATTTGTTGCATTTGCTGGTGGGGAGCATTCATTTGCTGATTCATTTTTTGCTGTTGATTCAGATGCTGTTGATTTAGATGCTGTTGATTATTGCTAGCTTTTATTTGTTGATCTTTTCTATTCTGATGACTATATTGGGCTTGCATTTTTTGGTATTCTTTATTGGGCTGTTGGTTTGCATCTGGTAGCCTAGCTGGATGTTGAATATTCTGGGGGTTCTTACTCCCATTATCCATTTGTTGTATTTTTTGTACTTGTTGCGCTTTATTTTGGTCCAACTGCTTTGACGTTTTATGATCTTGAATAACCTCCATTTTATTATTATGCAGAGATGTATTTGCAAACTTTTCAGGGTGCCCATTATTTACAGAAGCTAACTGGTTTTTGTCGCCGTGTGCAAATGATTTATTTGACAATTGAGAATCTGTAGGTTTTAAATGGGTCTCTTTTAAAGCAATTTGTTCTCTTTGGGTTGGCTTTGCAGTAACACCACCCAGCCCATTAAAACTAGATCGGTTATTATTTATAATTGTGTTGTTGTTTATAACCGTGTTGTTTACATAGGTATTGTGAATTATGGTAGTATTAATATTGTTTACAGCTGTATTATATCTAAAAGTATTACCCTGCCACTGACCTCCTCCATATCCTCTGCCACCATATCCACATCCATAATTAATGCCTCCATAATATCCTATATGCCTGCCCCAATATCCCTCATTCCAACCATAATACCCTTCATTAAACCCCCAAAAACCTGGTGTCCACAAAACTCCAAATTGTGGCGGAAGCAACCAAGTATCTGTAACCCAGTAGTAGCCATCATCACTGTAAGCCCAATAACCCGGTGTCCACATATAACCATCACCCGGGCATGACCGTTGCGTGTATATTGGTAAGGCAGGTGGTGCAATTGATATTGATAGTCCAAAGTTTATTTGTGCGTTTGTATGGTTTGTTGCTCCTAAAATAATTAACAAAACCATTAAGTACTTTAATATTCTTTTCATAATATATGTTTATATATATTATAGACTCTTTAAAATAAAAAGGATTATTTCTAATTTTATAATTATGATATAATTATGATTTGGGACTATTTGCTAAATGAAAAATTATGTTTTCTACAACTATAAATAGATGCTTGTTTTTGTGTAACGGCATTCTATACGTAAATTTAATTTTTTATAAAACATACAATGAATATAACCATTACCAAAACCGCCAATTCAAAACACAAGGATATTGATTTTGAAAATATCCCCTTCGGAAAATATACATCAGACCATATGTTTGTTATGGATTATGCAGATGGTGCTTGGGGCAATTTTCGAATTATACCTTATCAGGGTTTGCTGCTCGATCCACAATCAAAAGCGCTGCAATATTGCCAGTGTATTTTTGAAGGTATGAAAGCCACTATGGGTTTAGATGGTGTACCGACATTGCTTCGCCCCAATTTAAATATTGAACGTTTTAATTTATCAGCAGAAAGGATGTGTATGCCTGTTGTGCCTTCTGATATTTTTTTAGCTGCACTTAAAGCAATTACACTTTCAGAAATAGATTGGATACCAAGAGCGGAAGGATGTGCTTTGTACCTGCGCCCAACAATGATAGCTACAGAAAGTTCATTGGGTGTAACACCATCTGACAGTTACATTTTTTATATTTATGCGGCGCCCGTACAACCCTATTTTAATAAGCCAGTAAAATTGGTTACAGAACAAACCTTAATAAGAGCAGTACCAGGCGGCACTGGCGAAGCTAAAACCGGCGGCAATTATGCAGGCTCTTTACTAGCTGGTAAATTGGCTAAAGAAAAAGGCTTCGATCAAATTATCTGGCTGGAAAACCCTGCATTTACAAAGATACAAGAAGCCGGTATGATGAATTTATTTTTTGTAATTGGCGATACAGTGCTTACACCAAAATTGAGCGGTGCTGTTTTAAAAGGCACTACCCGTACTTATTTTATTGATATTTTAAAAGAAAAAAATATTGCAGTAGAAGTGAGGGATATTTATATTGATGAAATTATGGAGGCTTCAAAAAATGGTACATTGAAAGAAGCATTTGGGGCAGGCACAGCGGCTGTAGTATCGCATATTGCTGAAATTACACACGGCGATTTGCGCATGGTTTTGCCAGAAGATGGCGACAAAATAAGCACCATGCTCTTCAACGAAATAAATGGATTACGTGCTGGTACCATTGCAGATAAACGCAACTGGTTAGTACCTGTGAAATAAACTATTTTAACCAACTAAATATAAAAATAAAAATGCAGAAAATTAATTGGAATACAATACCGGTAGAACAAGTAAACGATAAAATGAAACGCCAGTTTATTTATGGTGAAAAAATAATGATTGCCAAAATGGAATTTGAAGATGGTTTTACTGTGCCATGGCATTCGCATGAAAATGAACAAATAACAGAAGTGTTAGAAGGTACTCTTCGTTTTTGGTTTGATGATAAAGAAGATGAATCAATTGATTTAATGGCTGGAGATTCAATCATTATTACTAGTAATCGCAGGCACAAAGCTTTGATGATTGGCAAAGTAATAGAGACCGATACTTTTGCACCACCAAGGCAAGATTGGATTGATGGATCGGATAGTTATTTGAGAAAATAAAAAATAATAAACAATGGATTTAGGAATAAAAAATAAGGTCGCATTGGTCCTTGCATCTAGTAAAGGGTTGGGTAAAGCAGTTGCCATAGAGTTGATAAAAGAAGGTGCCAAAGTAATTATATGTGGTACAGATGCCGATGCACTAGCAGCCACCGAAGCTGAAATGCAGGCTATTGCACCCAACAATGTACTTGCGCTTATTTGCGATATTACGGATGAAACTCAACGCAAAATTTTGGTGGACGAAAGTGTGAATACCTTTGGCAATATTGAGATTTTGGTAACCAACACGGGCGGTCCTGCGGCGGGTCCTTTTGAGCAATTTAATTTAGCTGACTGGAAACATATTTACAACTTGCTTTTTTTAAGTGCGGTAGATGTTATTCAACAAGTTTTACCAAGTATGAAAGCAAACGGTTTTGGGCGTATTTTAACCATTACTTCTGTAGCTGTTAAACAACCGGCGGATAATCTCATTTCATCCAATGCGGTACGAACAAGCTTGTTGGGTTTGGTAAAAAGTTTATCCAACGAAGTAGCGCCATTTGGCATTACCGTAAACAATATTATGCCGGGCTACACAAGTACAAACCGTTTGGAAAATCTTATCGAAAAAAACCCGAAAGTAAATGATGTAAAAGAAAGCATTCCCATGAAACGCTTTGGTACAACGGATGAATTTGCAGCTGCTGCAGCATTTTTAGTAAGCGCAAGGGCAAGTTACATTACGGGGCAATCATTGGCGGTTGATGGTGGGTGGATAAAAGGTAGTTAAATATTGATGGAATAAATAATTGAAATAATTACTCACTTCAAATAGTTGTAACACAATTGACAGGCACTTATAAACCAAATTATAAATGATAAAATATTTTATACTTTTTGCAGCTTTTTGCTTCCCCGTTTTAGTTATTAATGCGCAAACTGCCATTAACTATTTCCCTGGTTCGAATTGGGAAGTTAAAACCGCAGAAGAACTTAAAATGAACAAACGTTTGCTAGATAGTGCAGTAAATTTTGCATTAGCAAATGAAAACAAGATTGACAAAGATTTACGAATTGCCAATTTAAAAGCATACAGCAACGAACCGGATTATAAAATTATTGGCCCCATGAAAGAGAGAGGCGGTGCTGCAGGGTTGATAATAAAAAATGGTTACATCGTAGCACAATGGGGCGATGTAGATAGAGTGGATATGACCTTTAGTGCAACAAAAAGTTTTCTTTCCACAACGGCCGGCTTGGCTATTGATAAGGGCTTAATAAAAAATGTAAACGAAAAAGTAAAAAATTATGTGTGGGATGATAGCTTTAAAGGGGAACACAATTCAAAAATTACATGGCAGCATTTATTAACCCAATCTTCTGATTGGAGTGGATCACTTTTTGGCTTACATGATTGGGCAGACAGGCCACCAAAAGAAGGAACCATTGATGATTGGAAAAACAGAAAACACAACGAACCCGGCACGGTGTTTAAATACAACGATGTAAGGGTTAATTTACTAGCTTATTCTTTATTGCAAGTGTGGCGCAAACCGTTGCCCATTGTTTTAAAAGAAAATATTATGGACCCAATTGGCGCATCTACTACCTGGCGCTGGTATGGTTACGATAATTCATTTGTAAATATTGATGGCTTAATGATGCAATCGGTAAGTGGTGGTGGGCACCAACGAATGCTGAGGATTATCTAACAATTGTGTAAACTTTTTTCAGGATGAGACAGTATTAAATACAATATCAAAGACAGATTAATATTTGACTTACATAACGAACTTAAACAAAAGAAAACTCTAACACATGTATAAATCCAAGGTATTTAGATTAAGTCTTTTTTTATTGTCAATTATTCCTTTATTTTTTCAGAGTTTTTAAATCTTACTAAAACCGAAAATCATATTACTACAATGTAATTAATCCATAATAAAAGTTATTAGCGACAATTTGCGCATTTATTGATTGTGATAAGGGTTAGTGGATTGTGGCAAAATAATTTCTACTTAATTTGCAACTTCTAAAAAGTAAAGTTTTTTTAAATGGTAGCACTTGCTATAAATTAGTTTTATACTTTTTTTAAGTACTGGGTACGATTTTAATTAAGCCTATTACGAATATTTTTTTTACTTTACGCAGAAATAAAGAACTGTATTTTATGAATATCAATAGCTAAAACATCCAATATTTAGTTATTAAATGTTTTTGTTTTACTTTGGGAGTATAATATAAATCCGTTATATATAATGTCTGCCAAACAAGTAATTATCAAAGAAACATTGGCACAGTTACGTAAACTGTTAAAGTATAGTATTCCAATGATAGCTATTTGTACCAGAGTTCTGATTGAGTAAAACCCACATTGCAGCTAATCCGAAAATAACTCAGGCATAGCACAGCTTTCTGTTTTTTTGACATCCGGCGGGGGGACTACAGATTTTTTACGAGTGAATG
>JANXVN010000056.1 GCA_025351645.1 Ferruginibacter sp. | reverse complement strand
AAAATGACCTATTGAATATCAAGTAGTTACAAAAATAAAAATGCCTAAAAGTGCCTATTTTAACAGTTTATGGGGGAAAATTTAACATTTGAGGGTATGGGGGCTGCAATGTGGGTTAACCATCTTGAAAGGCAAACACTGATTATACTCGATGATTTGGGATTGCAAAACCTGGGCCAGGATGTACGCCTTGCATTACTGCAGCTGCTGGAAGACCGGTACAGTAAAAAAAGTATTATCATAACATCACAGTTGCCAATAGCAAAATGGTATGACTATATTAACGAACCAACACTTGCTGATGCTATCCTTGACAGACTGACAGCCAATGCCCACCGCATTGAACTAAAAGGTGAATCACTGAGAAGAAAAAAAGTAAAAGACTATCAGTAACCAGTTGTATTTTTAATCATCATTTAGCTCTTACATTTATTACCTGCTGCGAAGGTGGGTCAGCATCCCGGAAGGTGGGTCAACATCCCCGGAATTTACAGTATAAAAATATACTCCGCCAATTTTTTTTAAAAAGCTACGAGTACCCAATGTAGAAATAAAGTTTTCGAGTAAGAGAATTTTTGCGTGTATGAGGGTTAAAGCAAATGGTGAAGAAATAAAAAAAATGATTTATTTTAATGGGGTTACGGTGTTTATTCTTTCTTAAGCGATAAGAGAATTTTATTCGTAAGGGATAATTATTGAACTCCATGGAATGTGGAGCAGAGGGGACCACAATCGAACCTTTGCTACGATTATTATTTTTTATGAATAGCATTAAATCTGCTTCGTAGCCTTTTCGTTGAGAATTAATTATTGTTATTTTTTACCTCTTAATAAAGAAATAAGAATTTTATTATGAACTTGGAGCCTTTTTCGAAAGGCCTAACATTTCAAAAGAACTATCTTACTTATTTCTACTTTGACACATTAGGTTTTATCATTTTTTCTTAAGAAATCATTATGCCTTTGGGTATGCCTATATTTAATTTGTGCTTCTACTTCCTCATACTCCTTATCTTTTCTTATAAATGTCTGCATTATTACCTGTCGGATATCATAGGCACTTAACAGAGGCATTTCTTGCTCATGTCCCTTTTTTTCGGTGAGTATATAAGCTTGTGCCATCATACACATTGCCATGTGATGATGCCAGGCTTTCCATCCCCTTACCTGGTATTCGCTCATCCCTATATCTGTTTTGCTTTCCTGGAATGCTCTCTCCACAAAGTATCGCTGTGCCTGCATTTGAGCAATTTGTGCTGATGTGTATTGCCCGGGCTTGGCGTTGGATAAGGCATATTTTATTTCTTTATGGCCATTTGCTGTTTCTGAGATCCTGATAAGTAATTGCCTTTGTTTGCTACCGGCTGAATGGCCATCCCAAGTATAAATATTGATAACGGCCACCTTGCTTTTAATCGGCCCCTTAGTGCCCTGGCGGATGACTATTTCTTCAAAAACATTTTTCAGTGCCAGTTGTTTTTTTAATTCCCTTACCTCAATTGCTGCCGAGGTTGTTTTGTATTTTGTCGCCGTTCTTCCTCTGCCCTCTTTTGTTTCAGGTATTGTTATAATAGGCTCTTCCAAATAAACATACTGGTCCTGATGGACATCCAAAACCCCCGTCAGCCCTAACTCGTCGAGCCCATTCATTAAGGAATAATCGTTGCCATACAAGCCATCGCCGCCAACAAAATCAATTTGATTGCCCAATTCCACCTGCCTTTTTACCATTTCCAATGCCAGTTGGGGCTTCGACTTATAGACTATCTTGTCGGTAGGGACACCAGCTTTTTCACAACGCTTTTTATCTTCTGCCCATGCTTTGGGAAGAAATAAGGCGCAATCTGACAATCCATAATAATTGCCGGTGCTATAAGCTGCATATACCGCTACCTGGCAATTTTCTATCTTTCCTTTTGAGCCGCAGTATTGCTTGGCCACGCCTACAGATTTATCGCCTTTCTTCTCATGGCTGCTCTCGTCAATTATTAATCCAATGGGGGTATTTTCTGTTTGTAACAAGGTGTTGGTTTCTTGCGAAACCTGATTCATGACTGCTCGGTAATCCCACGGGGCTTGAGTTATAAAATGCTGCAAGGCATTGTAGTCGCTGTCTTTAACTGATTCTCCCATGCGTTCTATATTACGCTTTTTGCTTTGAAACAATCCTTTGAAATACAAAAGCAAATTCCTGTTCTGGTCTTTTGTCCTGCTTTTAAAATGCCTGAAATACTTGAGCACATATTTCTTGAGCTGACTCTCGTCAGCAATTGGAAGGATAGTTTTATTCGCTTCATGTGCCTCTATATTTATGCAGTTTTTTTACATACCATAAAGCTAAGCTTTAAAAGGATTTAAGCTGAGGTTGTAATATGTCAAAGTAGAATTAAAATAATTGTTTATTTTTTCTGTTTAACAGATAACCTAATCCTACTAAAGGGTTAACACCTGCAATTTTATGCCTAAAGCATTTATTATTGTCTGTTAGTATCTGTAAATGTTTCTGTTGCAAACACAAACATTTATTAATTCGGCGCAACGTATTTATTGTTTTGGCATGATGTTACTCTCATTTCCTTTCTATGTTGTGATGCGCAACTTGATATGTAATTCTGCAAAAAAACCCCGTATAATTTTTATAGTAACAACAAAAATTAATTGCTGCATGTGGCTAACAACTCGTAATCCCTTAATTGAGTTAACAAATGGTACTAGGTTGTTGTTAACTTACTCTAAACACCGTTTCAAGTAAAATCCCTGTTGGTGTATGTATAAATATGCGGCGTTCTCCAATTTCGGGTAAATCCATTAACGAAAAGGGCACTTCCAAATCAATAAGCTTTTGTTTAAATTCACCATAATTTTCCATAAAGAAACCTGTGTGATCTATGGCTTCTGTTGCCATATCCAATGATGGCTTACGAAGTGGATTGCTTTGTATCAGGTGAATAATGGGAGCGTCTTTGTAATATAACCAATGCCCAACTATACTATTTTCAATACTTGATGGTCTCGGGCCTATTGTTAAATCAAAAACTTTTAATAAAAAATCTTTCGTTTCAGTAATATAGCTGGTTCTAAGTGTAGTATGATCTATATGCATTTTATTATTTTTATATTGCAAAATTAGTAATTAACTATACGCTGCAAATTGTAGAAATCAAGGATAAACTTGTACATTTTAAGGATTTTTTTTAAGCTCGGTATTTTTAAATGACCCAGGTGATTTTCCAAAATAAGCCTTAAATGATTTGTTTAAATGACTTTGATCTGTGTAACCATAATCATCTGCAAGTTCCGATATTGTTTTGCTGCCATTAATTATTTGCTGCGCAATTAGGTTTAAGGAATATAGTTGAAAATATTTTTTATATGATGTTCCGGCAGATTTTGTAAAATATTGATTAAAGTAATTTTTACTGATATGAAAATGGTTAGCTATAGAAGAAATAACCAATAAATTTCTTTCTTTAATATGGCAATCTATAAATTTTAAAATTGTCTGAATCTTTTCCTCTTTAACTTCATTTAAACCAAAATGATCATCTACAGTTACCAAGGAAAGTACTAGTGCTAAAGCGCATTTAATAATAAAGTTATGAGCAGCATCTGCTTTTTTATTTTTGATAATAATGAGTTCCATCAATTTAATAATGTAGCGGTTGTTTGCTTCAGATAATAACAACTTTCGATTAGGCGAAGAAAACCTAAAAAGCACTTGTCTAAAGTTTACATCCATTAAAAAATCATCGAAGTAACCTTCCTGAAATTTAATAATGCAGATAGAAGTCCGTTCTTTAAATATAAAAAAATGAGTGTCGCCAGGAGCAAGAATAAAAAAATCTCCTTTTTTATAATTATATGTTTGGTCGTTTATATTATGTTGACCACTACCTCTAATAATAAACTGTACTTCATAATGGGTATGCCGATGCACAGGCAAATGCCATTTATTTTTTATGACATAAGAAATTTCAAATTTCTGTGTAAGGTTTCTAGTATGCATAAAAGTAAGGGGCGATATATATTAAAATTCTCCAAATTTACCTATCAATCGAAATAATAAATCTATAAAAAAAACATTTAATAAATCCTGTAACAATCGAAATTAAAAAGAGGGATTTAAATTTTATACCTATGCAATAAAAAGATGAAAGTAACCCCAAGTTGTCAATAGCAGAATCATTTATTCAAAGAGTTTAGTCAATGATCTCACCCTGAAATATACCGTACTTTGACTTTTAAATTTTGTAACTTTTTCACCTTTACAAATTAACTTACCGGAGTATGCAATCTTTTTTTGAATGATAGATTACATGTCATTTTTATGTGCTCGGGCAATAAGATATTTTTATTTTTTTATAAAATATTTTTTTATAATTCGTCATTTATTGCAAAAAAAAGAAGTTGTTTTAAAAAATAAAAACCAATGCCGTTAAGTTAAGGGTTGGTGGGGACACCAACCCTGGCAATCAGCCGTGGCGAGTGTCCCACCCGCCACTTACAATTTTCTTAACTTAACAGCATTGAAATAAAAACTGTAATATTTTTTATAAAACTTGTTGATTATTGATGGATCTAATTTTATTGGTCTTAAATAAAGACAATGTTTAACGCCGATTATTAAAGCAAAAAAAAAGAACTGTTTATCACGGTTGCAACAAACCATTACTCTCCATCCAATTTGTACAACGCTCCATCCAAAGCTCTTTTTCGTTTGGTAAGTTTAATTCAAACGCATGCCCACCATTTTGATAAATATGCATTTCTGCAGGAACTTTATTTTCTACTAACGCCTGATAAAAACTTAAACTATTTTGTACTTTAACAGACAAATCATCCGTTGCGTGTACTAAAAAAGTGGGCGGCGTTTCACTGGTTACATGTAGTTCATTTGAATATGCTGTTATTTTTTGTGTGGATGGATTTTTGCCAATTAATTGTTGCCGAGCAGCAAAATTTGTAAGCGCATCTGTAAAACTTATAAGGGGATAAATTAGAATTAAAAAATCTGGTCGCAAATTACAATTACGTGGATTATCGATTACTGATTTATGAAAATGAGTGCCTGCAGTAGCGGCTAAATGACCTCCCGCAGAAAAACCAACTATTCCAATTTTGTCAGGATCAATATTGTATTCCGAAGCGCCTTCTCTAACTATTCTTATTGCTTCCTGCAAATCTTGCAATGGTCCAATTTCTGGATTTACCATGGTTGCTACATTTGGTATACGATATTTTAAAACAAAAACCGTTACACCTATTTCATTAAATTTTTCAGCTACATCTAGTCCCTCATTACCGGCAGCAACTACTACATATCCACCTCCTGGGCAAATAATAATAGCAGTGCCATTGGCTTTTACTTTTTGGGGACGAAAAATAGAAAGTGTAGGTATTGTTATATTACTTATTACGGTCATTGCATTGCCAAATTGTATTTGTTCCTCATCAAGTGTTGGAATACTATTAGGAATGACCGTTGCATATAGGGGCATGGTGGTTTTCATCGAGATGGATTTTGATGTAAAATTAAAATAAATCTTTTTATAAATTTTAGCTGCAGTCAAAACAACCTATGCTTTATTTTAGCCTCCTTTACCTAAAGTCGTATCCTGAGCAACCAAACTGAAATATATGCTGCACCGTTACCATTTACTGCAATTCATACAATAAAAATTAAATTGTGCAATTATAACAAAGGGCTCAAAATTAATCACGTAAATATTTGAAAAAATGTTTATTACTAATGCCCAAAAACATTTTACCTAATGCCATGTAATTTTTTGTTTTGCCGTAAATATACTTTTATCCATTTAAGGATATATTAAGTTTATTAGTGTGCAATTTTACCCATCTACAACTTCTCTTTGGTTAGTAATAGGCAGATATGTGAAGACACCGGACATAAGCGAATATTCTTATTCTTTCAATTTTAACTTCATTTTTACCATGCTGTATATCCTCTCCAAATTAAAAAGCTCTACTGAGGCAAGGTTAAGATTTTTAAGCGGATCTAATTCTCCTATTTGTTTAATGGTAAGGTTCTTTTCAATCCCATCTTGTATACGAGTAACTACTGTTACCAGCATATTCCTATATGCAACAAGGTCTTTTTTATTAGAGATTGGACCATGACCAGGAATAATTATGGTTGAATCATTTGCATAGTTAATAAGCATAGTTGTTGCTTCAATCATTCCATAAATATTGCCACCATTGTCATTGTCAATGTATGGAAATCCATATCTTACAAACACATCTCCGGTATGGATGATGTTTGAATTCATAAATTCAATAAATGAATCGCCATCTGTATGTGCATTGTGTACATGATAAACTTTAATACTTTCGTTTGGCTCATTTAATGTGAGTGAATCGCTGAATGTTATAAAAGGCAATGCCTCAAAGGGATAAGGTTTCTGAACAAGGTTGAATATAGAAAGAACCTGTTTTTCATTAAGTCTTTTGCGAACATTTTCATGAGAAATAATGACAGAACCGTGTTTTCCATATACTTTATTTCCATCTGTGTGGTCAAAATGATAATGTGTATTTAAAACATATTTAATAGGCTTCTTACTTACGGTTGCTAATAATTTTTTTATTTTTGGCGAAAGTTCAACCCATTGGGCATCCACCAATACAAGCCCATTAGGATTTTCATATACAGCAATATTGCCAGCTTCAGGAACGTTTCCATCTTTACCATAACTTAGAATAGCAAATACATGATTGGAAAGTTTTACAAGTGTATCATTGGTATTTACTATGGTTTTTCTTTTTTCATCTAAATCATTTTTTTGTTGGGCAAGTAATTGATTAGCGTTCGAAAGAAAAGAAATTACAAAAAACAAAATGGGACACAGAAAGTGTGAAAATTGGGTGGATTTAATTCTAAACATAAATGTGGTTTTAAGATGGGGGATAAGGAATTTAAAAGATTTCATTCTTAAATGAAAATTCTTGTGGCTAAGATACGCTTTTATAGGATGCCAAGGGTTGATTGGTTATACCATAAATTATTTTCCCTACTAGCGCAGAGATGCAAGCTTTATCGCAGAAATGAGGCGTGGCCTTTGTGCGTAAGCTTTCTGTGCGGCAAATTATAATATATACAAAGCAAAACTTTTTTTAAGTTTACCGCACAGATACCCTTCCGCACTTTTGCTCTGCTGCATATCTGCCTTTACTTTGAATTTTAATAAAACTAAAGTAAATTTTCAAAAGGAAAAGCAGAGGTGAACTATCAAATCTGACAAGTTTTTAGACTTATCTAGCGCATTAGTCCTCTGCCTATCCCTTTGCATTTTAGTTGA
>JANXVN010000054.1 GCA_025351645.1 Ferruginibacter sp. | reverse complement strand
ATCTTCATAATCGTTCCAGTTAATAGGAGGCTCAAAAGTCATTGTAAATTGTTTTGAAATTCAATATTGGTTTGTTTAGAAGCAACCAGCAGCAGCTACTCGCCCAAAAATTGGCTCTGGTCGGGTAAAGTAACAACAATTTCGCCATCGCCTTTTTGCAAAATACATTGGCAGCTTAAGCGGCTGTTAATTCTTGGGCTTACGGCCCTGTCAATAAAATCTTCTTCCCTGTCGTTCAGTTCTTCTAAAAATTCATCGCCCATATCTACATACACGTGGCAGGTACTACAGGCACAAACGCCACCGCAATTATGGTGAAGGTTAATATCATTTTTTAAAGCAACTTCTAACAGCGACTGCCCATCTTCCACATCAGAAAACGTAATTGGGGCAAGGCCTTTTTGTTGAAATTTATAGGTTATTGTATACATATTTGTAAAGTTCGGGATGCAAACGTACAGTAGAATTACCAATTAAGGAAAACTTATGCTGGGGCACCCATTCCAAAAAGAAAATCTTACCTAAAAATGAACCTTTTTATAGCTATCAATTTATTTATTTTTTAGGCGCCCGGGCGGGCTATGCGCTACAATCTTTTTTTTCGGCGGCCGACAAAAAATGATTTTCGCTCCTATCCCCGTCCCCGTCCGAACCAGCTCATCCGGGCGGAACTGGCGCTTCAACTCGCAGGGATTTACTTTCTTGCACAATTATTGTAAAGGCATCAAGCAATCAATTTTACTTATATGCACAATGTATAGTTTGTAATAAAAAATCATTTCGCTATTTTTCACTCTTTAACAGTACAAATAATTTATGAAAAGTAATAGGCTTGGCTCTTTTATATTTATTATGCTCGGTACAGGTTTATTTGTAAACAGTTGTAACAACAGCAAAGATACCGACGATGCGAAAACCAAAAAAGATACCGTTATAAGGGCAATAGTTAAAATAGAACAAAAAGTTGCGCCCAACAGGGGCCCGGTCATTAATATAATGGATACGGTTTCTACCAAACAATTAGTGCTTTGCATAAGGGATAGTGCTGCCAACAGCAGCCGTATATCTATGAAGCTTTCACAGATATATGGCGTAAAACTGGCAGCGGCCATTAAAAAAAATAACCTTAAAATTATTGGGCCGCCAATGGCCTGGTACAAAAGCCAGCAGGCACCTTTCTTTTTTGAGGCAGGCTTTCCGGTAGATAAAAAACCAGCCAAACTACCAGCAGGCATAATCCTTAAGCAAATAGGGACAGATAGCGTAGTGATTGCCCATTTTTACGGCCCGTACGACCTTACAAGCCAAGCTTACGCTGTTTTACAGGAGTGGATGAAAGACCGCAAAAAAAAGCAGCTACAGCCACCATATGAAATTTATGTAGATGCCCCCCTGGAAAAAAATGGCCAATTAAAAGATCCTTATAAAGTACAGACGGATGTTGTGTTTACCTGGAAATAGAAACGCAGATGTGGCGGATGAAAGCTGATTTAGCGGAATTTTAAAAAGTTTTAGACTGCAAAAAGATTGTCAAACGGCCTAAGGCAAATAGATTATATAAATCATTAAAATACGCCTGCATCCGTTACAATCCTTTCAATCAGCGTTTATATTATTTGCAGATAAAAGCTGATTAAGCGCATATAAAAAGTATCATACAAAAAAGGATTATTAAACGGCCTAACGCAAATAGATTATATCAATTAATAAAATCCGCCTTCATACGTTATAGTCCGTTTAATCAGCGTTTCTATCAAATTGCATCTGCCGATTGCATAATACTATCGGTCATCTTCAAATAAATATTATGGATGGCTGGGTAATCGGCTAATAAACGCAGGTGCCGTTGCAATGTCTTGATGTCTTTCCTCACCGCAGGGCCAGTCCGCATTTCATCTGGCATATGATAACGGAGGCGAAGGGCCGTTTCCTCTATCAGCGGTAGTAATAATTTAAAATCCGCACCTTCATGCTTGCAATAATCTGCCGCTAAAAAATGTAAATGGTTAGTAAAATTATTAACTAAAACGGCTGCCACATGCAGGTTTAGCCTTAGTTGGTCGTTTGCCCTGCTTACATTTTGCGATAAAGTTTGGGCAAATTCTTCAAGCCTGGCTAATACATCGTCTGTATTAGCATCTATCAATAATGGAATATTTAAAGGTTGCGGCAATATGTTTTTATTAAGGCTTTGTAAAGGATACATAACGCCATAACTACTGCTAAAATCTTTAAGCACATCTTTTGATACAGAGCCTGCTGTATGTACAACCAACTTATCGTCAAGGTGATAAGAATTATCAAAACCTGTCATCGCATCGTCTGAAACCGCTAATAAGTAAAGGCCTGCATCCCTATCCATGGTACCGCCGTTATCTGTAAACGGGCATTCCAATTCATCCGCCAAAATTTTAGCACTCTCTTTTTTACGACTAACAACCTGCAATACTTCGTGGCCGCTTTGCTTGATGCGCCGCCCTAAAACAGTGGCTACATTGCCTGCACCAATAATTACAACCTTCATGGTATTATCTTTGTTGAATATGAAATTAAAGGGAAATTTAGCAATAAATTACATTAGGGCAAAATTGAAATTATTAGCCCTGGTATCTAAAAGAAAAGCAGCAGAAAAAATATTTAATTTATTTTGCACCCCATTTATTAAATCAGTTGATAGGTCGCCCGCTATTTTTTCAGCAGCAGAAATATTGAATTTAAATTTTAACGGGTTAAAATTGCAAGGTTACCGCTGGAACAATGACAAGCCTCATAAAATATTGATATTACATGGCTTCGGGAGTGCCGCACACAATTTTCATCAGTATGTAAGCGGCTTTACAGGCAAGGGCTACCAGGTATTGGCAGTTGATGCGCCAGCGCATGGAAGCAGCGAAGGCAGTACAATCAACGCCATGCAATACAGCCAGGTAATAGAGGAAATTATTAAAGCCTATGGCCCAATCAACGGTTTTTTAGCACACTCATTTGGTGGCCTTGCGCTTAGCCTGGCACTAGAAAATGAAGCAATAGATGAAAATACAAAAGTGGTTTTTATAGCGCCCGCAACAGAAACTGTTACTGCCATTAACGATGCTTTTAAATTTTTGCAGATAAATGATGAAGGCATCCGTAAAGAATTTAATAATATTATTTTTGAGATAAGCGGGCACGCATCGGAGTGGTTTTCCATGAAGCGTGCGCTTGAAAATTGCAAAGCTGATATTTTATGGATACACGATGAAGATGACGATGTTACGCCTTTAAAAGATGCGATGGTGGTTAAAGCAGTAGGACATAAAAATATCAATTTCGTTATAACAAAGGGCTTGGGGCATCGTAAAATTTACAGGGATACGGCTATTAAAAATATGGTTGAAGATTTTTTGTGACTTCATCATTTTAACAGTACTGTTTGCAAGAAAAATTTTGATTTTTTAATTTTAAACTAATATTGCAGTTGAAGCTGTGGCACATATCCGTTATAAAACATGCTTAAGCTTATAGGCAAAACATGTTTTACAATAAATAAAAGTGCCGGATAAACAAGCTATACAAATACTGGAGTACTAAAATAAAAAATCGTTTTACTGCCTTTGTAGTATATCGAAATTGAAATAAAATCAAATCCCCCTGAAACCACATTTGAAAGGCGAAGGACAAAATTTAAATTATGGCGAAGAATCTATTAATAGTGGAGTCCCCTGCGAAGGCAAAAACAATTGAGGCAATTTTGGGAAAAGATTTTCAGGTAAAAAGTTGTTTCGGCCATATCCGTGACCTGGAAAAAAATGACATGGGCATAGATATAAACAACAACTTTAAACCCAAATACATAGTACCTGCAGATAAAGAAAGAGTAGTTAAAGAATTGAGGGACATTGCAAAAACAAGTGGCGAAGTATGGCTTGCATCGGATGAAGACCGTGAAGGAGAAAGTATAAGCTGGCATTTGGCGGAAGTTTTAAAACTAGATCCCAAGACTACCAAGCGCATAGTTTTTCATGAAATCACCAAGCCTGCTATTGAAAAAGCAGTGAAAAATCCACGTACTATTAATATGGATTTGGTAAATGCACAACAGGCAAGAAGGGTTGTTGACAGGCTCGTAGGTTTTGAATTAAGCCCGGTTTTATGGAGAAAAATAGGCATGAGCGGCGGCCTAAGTGCAGGCCGTGTACAAAGCGTTGCCGTTAAATTAATTGCAGAAAAAGAAAGGGAGATCAATCAATTTGCCGCTGTTGGCAGCTTTAAAATTGACGCATTTTTAGCCGCTACCGATTTAAATGACCGTTCCGTTTCTTTTAAGGCAGAAGGCGGAAAATATACATTGGAAAATGCCGCCGAAAAGTTTTTGCAAAGTTGCATTGGCGCTAAATATACCGTTAAAGATATTCAGGTACGCCCTGGCAAACGTACGCCTGCCGCGCCTTTTACCACTAGTACGTTACAGCAGGAAGCTAGCCGTAAACTAGGCTACGGCGTTACAAGGACGATGCTGCTGGCACAAAAATTATACGAAAGCGGTAAGATTACCTATATGCGTACCGATAGTGTAAGCCTGGGCGAAACGGCCATGGATGCTATTAAGGCAGAAATCAGCAAAAGTTACGGCGATAAATATTTACAGGTACGCAAATACAAAAATAAAAATGAAAGCGCACAGGAAGCGCATGAGGCCATCCGCCCTACTTACATGGAAAACCATACCGTTGGCGACATGGAATTAAACCGTTTATACGAGCTTATCTGGAAGCGTACTATTGCTTCGCAGATGAGCGATGCGGAATTGGAAAAAACTACCGCAAAAATAAATATTAGCACCAATAATGAAGAGCTGACAGCAACGGGAGAAGTACTTAAATTTGACGGTTTTTTAAAAGTATATTTAGAAAGTACTGATGATGATGAGGAGGAAGGCGAAGAAAAAGAAGGCGAAAGCCGCTTGCCAAATTTAAGGGTTGGGCAGGTGCTCGATTTTAACCAGATGACCGCAACAGAACGCTTTACCAAACACTCCGCCAGGTACACAGAAGCCTCGCTGGTAAAGAAGATGGAAGAATTGGGCATAGGCAGGCCAAGTACCTACGCACCCACAATTTCTACTATTATTAAAAGGACTTACGTTGAGAAAAAAGATAAGGACGGCGTAAAAAGAAACTTCCGTATTTTGAAGCTGAAGAATGATAAGATAGAGAAAATAATGGAGCAGGAAAATACTGGTGCCGAAAAATCAAAACTGTTCCCGACTGACCTTGGGCTGGTAGTGACTGATTTTTTAAATCAGCATTTTACCAAAGTAATGGACTACTCTTTTACTGCCAATATTGAAAAAGAATTTGATGAGATTGCAGAAGGGAAGATGCAGTGGAGCACAATGGTTAAAGATTTTTATACGCCCTTTCATACAGGTGTAGCCCATACGCTTGAAACGGCAGAACGTGCGGTAGGCGAAAGGATGCTGGGCGTAGCAGAAGATGGAAAGCCTATCATTGCAAGGATGGGCCGCTATGGCCCGATGGTGCAGATTGGTGCGCAGGGCGATGAAGAGAAACCACGCTTTGCAAAATTAAAAACCGGCCAAAGTATTGAAACTATTACGCTGGAAGAAGCACAGGAATTATTTAAGCTGCCGTTGAGCTTAGGCGAGCATGATAACCTTGAAGTAAGCGTTAACATTGGCCGTTTTGGCCCTTATGTAAAATTTGGCGAGCAGTTTGTCTCCATACCTAAAGGAGAAGATTTATGGGCCGTAACATTGGAAAGAGCCATAGAAATAATTGGGGCTAAGCAAAAAGAAGATGCACCTATTGGCTTCTTTGACGAAAAGCCTATTACTAAAGGAAAGGGAAGATTTGGCCCGTTTATTAAATGGAACGATTTATTCATCAACATACCAAAGGCTTATAATTTTGATACGCTTACACAACAAGATTGTAATGAGCTGATTGAAAAAAAGATGGAGAAAGAAGCCAATCGTTTTATACGCCAATGGCCTGCGGAAAAGATAGCTATTGAAATGGGGAGGTGGGGTGCTTTTATACGCTTTGGCAAAAAAATGCTAAAGCTTGGCCTAAATAAAAGCAATGCAAAATTTACGCCTGAAGAATTAGCCGTTATTGATTTGGAAGATGTAAAAAAGATGATATTGACGCAGGAACCAAAAGCATTCGATAAAAAAGCGCCAGCAAAGAAAAAAGCACCAGCAAAGAAAGCGGTGGCGAAGAAAAAATAAAAGCTCTATATAGGATGTAGGATATAAGATGTTTGATTTGTGCGGATAGCGTCCTACTTTTTGTGTCATTATAAGGTTGAAGTGTAGTCTTATCTTTTTTGTAAACTAAACAATAAAATGAATAGGCTGCAAGTTTAAAGAAATCACACATCATACATTAGACATCGAATTTTTATGCTGACATTGCATTATGCGCTTACTAAAGAGGACTACAGCAATTATTACAGCTTTGTAGCATGGGATGCACCGGGCAAGCACAAAAAAAGAAGCTTGTATTACCTGCGGCAAATTGGCACTATCGTTATATTTACGGCCGTGTTTTACTTCACAGGATTGTTTGACAGGAGCAGCATGTTTGCATTTGTAGTGATTGGAT
>JANXVN010000045.1 GCA_025351645.1 Ferruginibacter sp. | reverse complement strand
CTTTACTTCTTTCAACAAAAGGCTGGCTGTATCGTCCTCCTTTACATCATCTTTTTTCAGCAAGGCAATTTCAAGGCCTTCCAGTTTTTCTACGATTGACTCTAACAATATCTCACTCATCACAATTTCGTTTTAGTTTATAGATGCAATCCCCTTGATTGCTTTTTCTTTTTCTTTTGGATCTTCCATTGGTGGGGCAGCTGCTGGTGATCCTGTTCGGGCTTGACTAGTATTTCCAGCAGGCTACCGTGGCGGCTTGCAGGTATCTTGGGTTCTTGCTGCTGTATCTTTGGCAGAAGGCTAGTGCCTGAAGCATTTGGCTTTTGGCTGGTTTGTTTCATCTCCATGGACGCTTGCTGGCTCAATGTTTTTTGCAGGTTGCCTACTGAAAACTTCCGGTCTACCTCGCTGCCTTTGTACTTGTATTCGCCTATCTTAAAACTGATGCCCTGTAGTTCCGTTGTCTGCCCTTTGTACTTGTACAACGTCTCTATTCCTGCTTCCTGCTGCAATTTATTTTTTAAGTCATCAAGGCTACGGCACTGCGGCAGCTTTTCTGTAATGGCCTGGTAGATGGCATACCGCTTCATGTCCTTGCCGTTAAGCGCTTCCATATGGGTGAGCGAAAGGTCTTTGGACAACGCTTCTTTCAGCCCGTATTTTAAGGTGAGTTCCTGCGCTATTTTCTTGCCCTTCAGCCCAATCCAGTTATCCTTGATCGCCTTGCCTTTATTGTCGACCAAATTGGCGATAATGTGGAAGTGGGGATGCGCTTTGTCGATGTGCTTTACGACAGCAAACTGCGTGTCTTTGATGCCCATCTTATCAAGGTATTCTTCTGCAATCCTGCCCATCATCTTATCCTCAATTTTTTCTCCCGGATAGAAGCTGATGATGCCATGGAAGACGGCCTTGCTTAAGCCCGGCCGCATGGCATGCTGGCGCTCAAAATCTGCTGCCATCAGCTTCCAGTCATAACCCCTTACGCCTTCCGCTTTCAGCACTACTGCCCTCCGCTGGTCCTGGCACACGTACCCGCATGCCCCATGGAAAGTATTGCCGGTGACTACTTTGCTTATCATGCCTTGTTATTTGATTTTCTTGAACTCGCCATCCAATTTTTCTATGAAGCCATGGAACATCATCATGGCCTTCATCAGCCCTTCTTCGTGCGCCTTCCTTGCCAGCTGGTTCAGGTTGTTGGCCATGCCTGCAAGCTGCCTGACAGATTGCCTTTCTTCTTCGCCCATGGCCGCATCCACCTTTCCTTCCACCGCCATCTGCCGGATGTATGCTGTTACCTTCAGCCCTGCCTTCGATGCCTTTTGCTTTACGATGAAGTATTCGGCTTTGGAGAACCTGACCCCTGTCGCAGATTCTTTCCTCACCGGCTTTTTTGGCCTTCCTCCGGGATGCCTTTCATATGCCTCTTCCTTTTCCATGTCCTCATCATCTTTATTGACCAACGGGAGAAAAAGCAAGCGAAGCTGTTTTTGTGCAACAAAAACACCGCTTGCTTAAAAATACTTAAAGGCCCTTCTGCAATGTTTGCCGGCTCTTCTGAAGCTTTCCGGATTCCATAAGCCATTCGTTGATGTCCTTGTACCCTTTGTACAGTTTGCCACAATCTTCAAATTTTGGCGAGCGCTTCAATGCCATGTTAGTATGCTTCCTTCCTGCATCGTCGTGGTCGAGGTACAGCTTTATTGTTTGATGCTTCTCCATCAATAGCAGGCTCCTTTCAAAGAAAGCAAGTGAGTTCAGCACCAGAAAATTTGTCAGTTCATGCTCCTTTCCCTGGTTAAAAGCCTTATAGCTTAGCAGGTCGAAGAAGCCTTCGAAGACGGTAATGGTCTTGGAATTATTGTCTGTGTAAGAGATAAATTTTGGGGAACTGCTGCCTTTGAAATACTCGTTGCGCAGTTCATACCCGGCTGCATTGTTCTTAAATCCTATCGCTTTATATCCTTTGTTGTTGAGTGAAAAAGAAATTTCACTGCACCATTCATTTAAAATATCATTGCTGATTTTTCTTTTTGCGGCGTACCTGCACAAATTAATGTCTGTAATTGGATGTTTTACAGCGGTAATAATAATCCTGTTTTCATGTTCTACAGAGACATTTTTTATATATTTTTCCGGTATTTCCAAAGGCGATTTTAAAGAAATAGTTTGTATTTTTTGCGGATGAAAAAAAACAATTTTTTGCAGTGCTTCACTCGTATCGCAGTGGTATAATTCCATCACAAAATCTACCAGCCTGCCACCCTTGCCAAGCCCATGGTCATACCAAATATTTTTGTTTTTATTGACCTTGAAAGAGGCATCTTTTTCATCCCGGAAAGGGAACAGGTACCAGTGGTCTGCACCTCTTATTTTTTGCGGTTGGAAGCCTTGTTGGGATAGCCATTGCACCATATCCAATTGGTTTGCTTCGGCACAATTCATATGCTTGCATTTTAATTTGTCTGGAAATAAATTATAGGAAAATTATCCGGCATTTTTGGAGATGCCGGTCTTGCCCGATTCCAGTATTTTCTGGATATCGTCATGGTCGTAAAATGCACCCCGCCCATTTTTGTATATGGGATTACACCAGAAGCTTTCAGGCTTTGCAAAGTGCCGGGGGATATCTTCAGCAGCCGCCTTACTTCGTGCGACTTCATCCACTTCTTTGGCATCATGCCGTTTTGGGATCTTAACACTGCGAGCAATTCTTCCAGTAGTTGCTTCTTGAATTGGGAGAGGCCATCAACTGTTATCAGCTGATGGGCGAAGATCTTTTGGGGATAGGTGTCTCCTGTAGTTGGTTGAAATTTGTTTTCCATGACTCACGTTTTTCTTTTTCACGATTTAGCACCAGGCGATGCTATTTTACATCATAAAAATATAAACGAAAAACATGTTTTAAATTAAAAAATGTTAAGAAATTTGGGTGAATACTTGGTCGAGATAATGGATAAATGTCGTAAATAATAGTCTTCTTGGGTATTTATTGTATTGACAAATGAACTTTGCTTTACAAGCCTTGCTCCTTATTGCGGCTAATATTAAGACTCTTTTTATCTAAGGTATCCGGCACCTGGTTATTGTCGGCTTTAGGAACCACTTTAATGTTTTTATCTTCTTTTAATTGTAATTTTTGTTGCAGGCGTTCTGCAATTTGAAGTGAATCTTGAACCCATTTAGGGCATTCGGTATCCTTGAAGATGATAACACCGTTAAGCAACTCAGCCATCCTTTGCCCATCAACGGATACATCAAATAATATTGCACTGGAGAAGTTGAGCACTTGTGATTTAAGATAGCTAAGCCCCATTGAATAACGATGCTCAATAATACTATCATCAATATTATGGCCACCCTCAATAACCCTTGCCCTTACACGGCCTTTATTAATTTCTACATCGTCAGTACCAAGAAAAAATAAACTGGTATCATAGCCGTTTTTACGCATCAATGTAATCCATTCGTAATCAGATGACTTGGAAAGGTTACTTTCGATCATAAAGTCTTTTCTTTCGGAAATTAATATAGCCATCCTTTCCCTGGAAAGCTGCTCTGCCCTGGATATATTTTCTGCGGTATACCCACCAAGTTCCAGGAGGACAATGTTGTCAACATTTACAAAAGGCAGGCCTTCATTTATAAAATTATTTACTATCCCCGCACTATGCCACGTTGTTTTGCCCGCTCCATTAGCTCCACCAAGTACAAAAAGCGTAGGCATAATTTATTTTTTTTCAGCAACTTTCGTAATTACTTTTTTGCCAGTGCGTGGGTCTTCATTAACAATATCACCCTTTTCTTTATATACAATATAACTTCCAGCCTTAAACGCACGGGATCTAGCATACTCCTTGACAGCCATGCCAATTGTATTAATATCAATATTTACCTGGATTTTTTCCATAGGTAAATTTAAAACTTTTTCAGGATTGTGAAGGATATGAAATTTAATCTCCATAATTTCTTAACATTTTTTAATTACTAATACTTTTTACGTTTTTAATTTTGTAATTAAAGGAATTCACGTTGGAGCTCCTTTTACAAATGTTTGGAATGCATTTATAAATTCCAAGCTAATGTCAGGTCAGTATATTGTTTTGTGAATAAGAAAAATGTGTGTATGTCAAACAATAAAAACATGTCAAGTGCTTTTGAAAGCACTACTTTGATAGTTATGCCAAAAGAGGAGTGGCTGAAAATAGCAGCAGCCCAGGAAGAAATACTGCAAGCCTTAAGGCGGTTACAAAATGGCAAAAAGGAAATAATACAGGTAAAAAATATTACTGCTTTAGAATTTATGGCTGCAGTGCGTATCAGGCGTACAAAATTTGACCAGCTTGTAGCAAACAATAAAATAAAAACTATTAAAAAAGGAAGAAAAATTTATGTCCCCATATCCGAAGTGGACAGGTATTTCCAGGATACTTCTATTAAATGATTCACTAAATACCCAGTTTAGTAAAGTCTATCAAGCGGGCACCTTCTACAATTTCAGGTATGTTCACATCATAATAATTTTTGGTGGTCTCCTCTTTAGCATGCCCCATCATTTTTGAAAGTATCGCACCCTTTGCACCATACCGCACCCACAATTGCGCATTAGTATGGCGTGCCACTTTATTGCTTACGCTTTTAGTTATGCCAGCAAGTTTTGCAATCTCTTTTAAGTTCCTGTTGTATGCAGGCTCCTCTATAAGATAGGATTTATCAAACACGCTTTTCTTTTCTTTCTCTGCCTTATACTTTTTTATTATTGACACAGCATAAGGGAATTTGAAAAGAGGGATGATCGTCTGGTTACCATTCTTATCCCTGGCACCAAGTATCATAAATCCATATTCTTCATCTTCCAGTAATTGGTCCTTAGTAAAAATAGCAAGGTCTTTATAATAGTAGCCTGTATAAATTTGGAACAAGAAAAAATCCCGGTCCCTTTCTAAAAATTCTTTTCCCTTTTGAAATTTCAAGTCTCTCAGCAATTTGATCTCTTTAGGGTCTAAGAACGTCTGCTTGGGCTTGGGTACTTTTATCCTAACTTCATCAAATAAAAATTCTATTTGAGTAGGGTCGATATAATTTTCTTTACGGGCCTGACGGATAACTTTTTTGAATGCTTCCATGTATTTTTTACAAGCCGCCCCTTCAAGGTTAAGATTGGTTTGCATGAATGCATAAAAATCTTTAATGAACATATTATCTATATCGGAAAAGAAAACTTGCAGCTTAAATTTTTTCAAGTGAGACAGGGTAGTCCTATATTTTTTTAATGTATTTTCTTCCAGTTTTTCCGGCGGCTTGTTAATATAAGTTTGCATAAACTCGTAGAGAGAGTTTACTTCTCCTTTCTTTTTAAGATGCGAGAATATGGTTTCGAAACTTAAGTTTTTATTGAAATTGTAGCTACGCTTTATTAAATCAAAAATGATGTTCTTCTTCTCTCTAATCTTATTATTGATTTCGAAAGCGAAAGGATGAGCCGGTTTAACCCAGTTATCTTCCTGCCCGCTCCATTCGGCATAACTGACTTTTTTAGGCACTTCTATTTTATAGTACCGGGATGTACTGCCAATTTGGATGCGGATGTGGATAGGGTATATTTCAGATATCCGCACATCCTTTCTCCAGTTAAATATTATGCCAATATTAGGGATTATCATACACTAATTTACAGTATTTTTTGTAAAAGCGTAAATAAAAGAGTAAATAAATCAACGGGAATCAAAGGGAATCGAACTTGCTCACAAAAAGCTAAAAACCTTACCAGTATTGACTTTGGTAAGGTTTTAATTCATTTTACGTCACGTTAATTTTGTAGGAAAGTGGCCTTGCCAGGAATCGAACCTGGATCCAGAGCTTCGGAGGCCCTTATACTATCCATTGTACTACAAGGCCAATAGTTGTTACTTTATAAAATGTGCCATATTGCTGCCAAATATCTTTACCGCAATGGCCAATAATATTACGCCGAAAAACTTTCTTATTACCACCATGCCGTTTGGGCCTAACACTTTTTCTATCCATTTTAAGGAGCGCAATACTACATAAATTATTACGCAGTTTATTAAAATGCCAAAAAAAATATTTGCATCGTAATAATTTGCTTTTAAGCTCATTATGGTAGTGAGCGTGCCGGAGCCCGCTATTAATGGAAACGCAATTGGTACCACACTTCCGGTACGGGCGTTGCCGTCAGATTTAAAAAAGTCGTGCCCCAAAACCATTTCCAGCCCTATGATGAAAATTACAATACTGCCCGCTACCGCAAAAGATTGTACATCAAGCCCTAATAATTCCAAAAATTGCTTGCCTAAAAAAAGAAACAATATCATTAAAGCGCCAGAGGCAAAAGTAGCTTCTACAGAACGTATCTCGCCGCCCATCTTAACCCTTAACGAAGCCAGTACAGGTACGTTGCCTACCATGTCTATCACCGCAAAAAGGGTAAAAGTAACGGTAAGTATTTCTTTAAGGGTTATCTGGCTAAAATCCATGCTGCATACGATTTGTGCAAATATACATTTTCAACAAATGGCGGGGCCTATAAATACGAGGGCTTATGCGTTTCTTTTTCCTGCGGGATGTTAGACAATACTTCGTGCCGCAAATTATCTGTTGTACCGGTTATTTTTATTACACAGCCATAATGCAGCGAAAAAACTTTGAAGGATTCTTTTAATGGCGTGTTGGTAAGGTGCGATAAAATGCTCCGGATAACACCACCATGCGTAACAATAGCAATAGGCCCGGCTTGCTGGTGAAGCTGCAAAAAGATATCTTTTACTCTATCATAAAGGCAGGTGTAACTTTCGCCGTTTGGCATGCGCACAGTAAGCCCATTTACCCAGGCATCAATTTCTTCTCTTGGTATATCATCCCATGGTTTTAATTCCCACTCGCCGCAATCTACTTCCTTTAAGCTATCATGCAACTGTATATTGTGCCCATCAAATAAATATTGCGCTAATTTTTTACAGCGTTGCAAAGGGCTGCTGTGTACGGCTACAATTGTTGCAGGAAGATGTTGTTTGATGATAGCCGCTTCTGCTAAAAATGTTGGGGTAACATCAATATCTGCCTGCCCGTAACAGATGCCTTTGGCAACGTCAGGCGTGGTATGCCTTACAAGATAAATTTCCATTTCCATCAGCTTATAAATTGAATTTTAATTTTACGCCGCCAAAATAATTTGCTGGCGCAGAAGGGTTAAAGTACCTATTGCCAGCAGCATTTAAATCGTTGCCAAGGCTGTAAGGCGTATTAAAAGAATGGTCGAACGAAAAATAAATTTCTCCATCTACAACCTTGCTTAACTTCTTTTTATAACCTACACGGCCCATCAATAAATTATACTGGCTGGCAAAAAAAGTATTGGCATCATTCAATGGCAGTATATCTGTGTAGCTGTAGGTTGCGTTGAGGTACAGCCCGGTTTTAGTAATAATATCTGCGCCAGCAACAAAAACATTTGGTGGCGTGCCGGTAAGCTTATTGCCACTATAATCTCTGGCTATTTGCTTATAATTTGTAAACCTTGCATTGATGTTGGTATAATTTCCCCAAATTTTTAACTGCCCTACAAAACCAGCACTGTTGCGGATAGGGTAATAATTTATGGAAGCTTCCAAACCTTTTTGTTTGGTTTTTCCGGCGTTTGCAAAGTAGTCCGCACCACTGGCATCCCGCCTTGTAACAATGGTATTGCTCAGGTAAAAGATATAGTAAGATGCATCTATAAATAATTTATTTTTTATCACTTCGCCCCTTAGCCCAAGCTCATAATTAATAGCTTTTTCAGCATCAAGCGAAGCGTTAAAAATACCTGCGGATGGAACAATCTCATCAATAGTAGGCGGTGAATAGCCCTTGCTTACCGTGGCATACAGGCTATACTTTTTATCTATCTTTTTTAAAATTGATATGCGGGGAACTACAATTGGGGCAAAGGTTTTGTTGATGGTTTTTACCGGCAATACATTTAATCTTGTAAAGCCGTAATTGTAATTATTATAACTAACGCCGGCGTTGATGATGAGGTTTTCTGCAAGGCTGATATCTGTTTGCAAAAAGATATTGTATTGGGTAGCTCCAATTTCATCATTGAATTGAAGCGTGTCGGATACGCCGCGTTTGTTGCCGTAAGTGCCCGTGCCAGTAAAGCAATATTGGTACTCACCGCCAAAACTAACGGTCAAAAAATCTTTATGGTATTGGGTGATGGTACGGCCGCCAATGTTTTGCTCCGTTTTGCGCTGGTAATTTAAAATGCTTGGGTTGCGAAACCTTGTATTGCTGGTATAAATACTGGTGGTATTGCTCCAGGCAGTGTTAAACTGGTAAGCGTTTGCAAAGCCTGCATACAATGTTTTTTCGTAAATGGCGGCCTGTTGGTTTTGCGCACTTAAAAAAGCACCAGCCGCTGGCCTTGACTGCCGAGGATTTACAGCCATTTGTACCGCTGTTAAACCACCGGGTGTTTGATAATATAAATCGCTGTAAAAAATATTAGTGCTAATAGTTTGTTTTTTGTTGATGTTAAAGCTTCCGGAATAGTTAGCCACATCCCTGCGCATATTGGTGTGCGTACGCCAGCCATCGCTTTGCTGATGGCTATAGCTTACAGCATAATTGCTATTTTCTGTCCCTTTTTTGTAAGCCACATCTGTTTGCGATGTGCCCCAGCTACCGGCTAAAGAATTTATGGAAATACTGTTTTCACCTTTTTCCGCATTGTTGCTGGTTAATAGCATAACGCCGCCTGTGCCTGCACCATACAAACTGCCGCCGGGGCCCTTTATAATTTCTATTTTACCCACATTGCTAAAGCCTACTTCGTTTAAATAAGTATTGCCATTAGCATCAGTAAAAGGCATGCCGTTCCAGTAAACTTTTACATTGCGTACCCCAAAAGGCGAGCGCAATAAATTACCGCGGATGGAGAGGCGGTAACTACCCGGGCTGCGTTCATCCATCTTAACGCCGGGCACCGTATTTACGGCTTGTACAAGCGTAGCATTGTTATAGCGCTCAAGGTCGGCTTTGCTTAATACGCTTACCGCAACGGGAATATTGTTTAAAGTAGCGTTGCGTTCGAAAGCCTGTACAGTTACGGCAGACAGATAATTTTCTGCATTGGCCAGGGTAATAATAATTGGTTCGCCGGCTATGTAGCGCCGGGTTTGTGGCATATAGCCAATAAAGCTGCTGCCAATATTTACCGCCTGGCTACTATCTGTAAATTGAAACATACCCGCGCTATCTGTAAGGGTTACAGGCAACCCGCGTGCAGTAATGGTTACACCAGGCAAGGGCTCGCTACTGCCAGCATTTTTTACAACGCCCTTAAAATTATATTGAGCCATTAATTGCCCAATCAAAAAACTAAAAAACAGTAAAGTAATACATTTATAACGCATGGTAGTGAAGGTAAATTTTAGCAAAAATTGCAGGCAATAAAATTAGTGTTTAAACAGCAATCATATTTAAAAGTATCATCGCTGTTTAAACTTTATATACCTACTGCATTTTTGAAGCCAACTTCTCCGGTACAGGTGCAAAGCAGCTAAATCATCTTTTTCTGCAGCGCAGCCAGTACATATTCTACTGCTTGTGCAGTAGGGCTAATTTAAAATAGCAGTTTTTACAGCAACCCATTTACTAACAAATATTCTGCAATCTGCACAGCATTTGTAGCAGCACCTTTGCGTAAATTATCGCTCACTATCCAGCAGTTTAGTGTATTAGGCTGGCTTTCGTCCCTCCTTATCCTGCCTACAAAAGTTTCGTCTTTTTCGTGTGCTGTTAAAGGCATTGGGTATATAAAGTTCGCTATGTCATCCTGCACAACCACGCCAGGCGCATTGCTTAATATTTCCCTTAATTCAGTAAGGTCAAAATCATTTTCAAATTCAATATTTACGCTTTCGCTATGCCCGCCCATTACTGGTATGCGTACTGTTGTTGCCGTTACCTTAATGCTTTCATCACCAATTATTTTTATGGTTTCCAGGGTCATCTTCATTTCTTCCTTGGTATAGCCATTCTCTAAAAAAACATCTATTTGCGGTATGGCGTTTAAGTCTATCGGGTATTTATAAGCCATCTCTCCCACAATGCCTTTTCTTTCATTCATTAATTGTTCTACTGCCTTTACTCCAGTGCCAGTAACGCTTTGGTAGGTTGATACTACTACTCTTTTAATTTTATATTTATCGTGCAATGGTTTTAACACCACCACCATCTGTATGGTAGAGCAGTTGGGGTTGGCGATAATTTTATCTTCTTTGGTGAGTACGTTGGCGTTTACTTCCGGCACTACTAATTTCTTTGTAGGGTCCATCCGCCACGCACTACTATTGTCAATTACTGTAATGCCTGCTTCGGCAAATTTTGGTGCAAGGGCTAAGGAAGTACCGCCTCCGGCAGAAAAAATAGCAATGGCTGGCTTGGCTGCAATGGCATCTTCGTAACCTACAACTTTGAATTTCTTTCCTTTAAACTCCACCTCTTTACCGATAGATTTTTCGGATGCGACAGGGATCAGTTCTGTTACATCAAAATTTCTCTCTGCCAATACCTGCAACATTTTTGTGCCTACCAAACCGGTGGCGCCCACTACAGCAACTTTCATATTTTTAGTTTTTATTTTTTAATTTATAGTTTTATTTTAACCTCACCCCAACCCTCTCCAAAGCAGAGGGAGTTTGACCCTGCAGTCCCAAACACTATTCATTTTTTAAGCCACCTGCTCTTCAATATCATACAACCTCCTCAAGTCGAATGATTAAGAACCCTCACTGTCCGAATGGCGTAGGCGGGCTTTGGAGGGCAGGGAGGCCAGGCTATATAAAAAAACCTCCCGTTTTTGGCGGAAGGTCATGCATATTGTAGAACAAACAAAATACTGATTCACCTCCCGCTTCCGGAATGCTTCATTGTTGTCTTTGTATGTTTTATGTTCGTCATTGAGCTACGAAAATAAGTACAAAATGATAATCAGCCAAACAATCCTTCAAATTTAAAAACTCACATCTGCCGCAGGCGATAAATTTTGCCTGCTAAAAATAATGGTTGTTGATAAAGTGAGTATCTTTAAAAAGTACCCAACCCCCACATTATGCCCACAAAACTATTTATGTGCTTTGTATTTTTTTTAGCAAGCACTCTACTTACGCATGCACAACTTATTGAAAATTTCAACGATGGCAATTTTACAGCAAACCCGGTATGGGTGGGCAATACAAATGACTGGCTAATTAATGCAGCCGGGCAGTTACAAAGCAATAATACCGTAGCCAATAGCAGTTTTTATTTAAGCACCGCAAGCACCTTAGCAACAAATGCCCAATGGGAATTTTATGTTGATTTAAAGTTCGCTACTTCGGGCACTAATTATACAGATGTTTACCTTACTGCTTCCGCAAGCGATATTAAGGCAATTGGCACCGCAGGATATTTTGTACGCATTGGCAATACCACCGACGAAATAAGTTTGTACCGCAAAGATGCCGGTGTAGCAGCAGGCATTAAAGTAATTGATGGCGTAGATGGATCTGTCAGTAGCACCACCAATAACCAGGTTAAAATTAAGGTGGTGCGCAACGCTGCCAACCAATGGGTTTTGCAGCGGGATATGACTGGCACAGGCAGCAGCTATTTTACCGAAGGCAGTGTTATAGATGCTACTTATTTAACCGGGGCATATTTTGGTTTACTTGTAAAACAAAGCACCGTAGCCACTTTTGGGCAAAAGCATTTTTTTGATGACATAGAAGTTAAGGCATACGTACCGGATGTGCTACCACCAACAATTAAAACCACAACGGTAATAACTGCTAACACATTGGATGTACTATTTAGTGAGCCACTTGATAATACCACCAGCCAGCAGGCAACAAACTACAGCGTGAATAATTTAATAGGCAACCCTGTTAGTGCAGCGCAAGATGTTACAAATACTGCGTTGGTGCACTTAACATTTTTAAACACTTTCCCCAGCGGTACAAACTGCCAGCTAACGGTAAATGGCGTAAAAGATATTACCGGCAATGCAATAACAAACGGCACTTCAACATTCACATATTTTGCTCCTTATACTGCAGCACAATACGATGTGGTGATTGATGAAATAATGGCAAGCCCAACAACGCAGGTAGCATTACCAAACAACGAATGGATAGAATTAAGGAACACTTCTGCTAATGCAATTAACCTGCAGGGATGGCGGATAAGCAGTGCAAACAGTATAAGCGGCGGCATGCCCAATTTTATTTTGAAGCCCGATAGTTTTGTGGTTGTTTGTGCCGGTAGCGCTGTTGCAGCAATGAGCGCTTTTGGCAGCACCATATTGGTTACAAATTTTCCTTCAATGGATAATGATGCAGGCACAATATCCCTTATTTCAGCAAAGGGAAAAACCATCCATGCCGTTGGTTATTCATCAACCTGGTACCAAAACGAATTAAAAAAAGCTGGCGGCTGGAGCCTTGAAATGATCGATACTAAAAACCCTTGCAGCGGCATCAGCAATTGGAAAGCTAGCACCGATTTACGAGGTGGTTCACCAGGCAGTAAAAACAGCGTGGATGCAATAAATATTGATCAGTCACCCCCCAAATTAATACGGGCCAATGCAATTGACAGCGTACATATTTATTTGCTTTTTGACGAGCCATTGGATAGCTTGAAAGCTACTACCATAGCAAATTACAGCATAAGCGATGGCATTGGTGTGCCGGTTGCTGCAATAGCAGTTGCACCCTTATTCAATACTGTAAATATTAAGCTTAGCACACCGCTGCTTGCCGAAAAAGTGTACACCCTTACAGCCACTGCAATAACAGATTGCGCAGGCAATACTATCGGCAATAAAAATAGTATTAGGGTTGGCCTAAGCGCTGTAGCAGATAGCCTCGATATCGTTATTAATGAAATTTTATACAACCCGCCTGCTAACGGCTCCGACTACATTGAAATTTACAACCGCAGCAATAAAATTATCAACCTTAAACAAACGTACATTGCCAACCGTGGCACCAATGGCACCATCAGCAGCATCACACCAATAAGCGCAACTAACTACTTATTATTTCCGCAGGATTATATCGTACTTACAAGTGATGTAGCCGCTGTAAAAGCAACTTTCATCGCACAAAATGTAGATGGTTTTATTACCGTTAAATTACCTTCTTATAACAATGATAAAGGAGATGTTATCATCCTGAATGCACAGGGAAATATTACTGACGAAGTTGCGTATAACGATAGCTGGCAGTTTAAATTATTAGCAGATACAAAAGGGGTTGCATTGGAAAGGATAAATTACAATGGGCAAAGCCAATCGGCAGATAACTGGCACTCTGCAGCTACCAGTGCAGGTTATGGCACGCCCACGTATAAAAATTCTCAAAACCGTATCGATGAACAAGTAAGTGGCGAAATAAAAATAACGCCCGAAATAGTATCGCCAGATAATGACGGCCAGGATGATTACGCTACCATCAATTATATTTTTCCAGAGCCGGGCAATGTAGCCAGTATTACTATATTTGATGCCCGTGGGCGGATAGTACGCAACCTGCAACGCAATGCGCTTTGCGGTACAAAAGGCAGTTTTAGGTGGGATGGGTTGGGAGAAAAAAATCAGCCATTAGCAACTGGTATCTACATCATTTACACAACTGTATTTAACCTTGCAGGAAAAACTAAAAAATTTAAAACCCCCATTGTTTTAGCAAGAAGGAATTAACTTCATGCAAACTACCACCAATGCAGGCAACCAAATTGTTTACTGCGGCTACCATTGTGTTAGCCGCCTTATCATGCAACAATAAAATATCAGTGAAAATAACCCCCTACGCCTGGCCGGCAAATATTGCACCGCCGGTATGCCCTGTTATCCCTAAAGAATTAACAGCCTTTGGCGATGTTCGCACAGACAATTATTATTGGCTGAACGACTATTTTAAAAAAGGGCCAGACAGCACCAAAGCAGTAGATTACCTGGCAGCAGAAAATAAGTACTACGACACCATGATGAGTGGTACCAAGGCTTTACAGGAAAAGCTATACACAGAAATGAAAGCCCGCATAAAAGAAAAAGATGAAAGCGTACCTTCTTTTAAGCACGGCTATTTTTATTATACAAAACAGGTAGAAGGAAAAGATTATTATGTTTTCTGCAGAAAAAAAGGCTCGCTGGACGCTGCTGAAGAAGTACTGCTGGATGTTAACGCCATGGCAGAAGGCCATAACTATTTTGCTGCTTCTGGTTTTGCCGTTAGTATGGATAACAAGCTGCTGGCATATGGCGTTGATATGTTATCCAGAAGGGAATATACCATCTACATTAAAAATTTAGAGACAGGCGAAACGTATAAAGATGCGGTTACAGATACAGAAGGCGACCCCGTTTGGGCCAACGATAATAAGAACTTTTTTTACACTGCTAAAAACCCCATCACGCTTTTATCTGAAAAAATTAAAAAACATACGTTAGGTACAGCCGCTGCTACAGACAAATTGGTGTACGAAGAAAAAGACCACAGCAACTATATACATTTAAGTAAAACAAAGTCTGATAAATACATTGTAATAACCTCACAAGCTACCCTATCATCAGAAGTAAAATGGATTGATGCCAGCAAGCCGGATGATGCATTTGCCATTTTTCAGCCAAGGATAAAAGACGTGCTGTATGACGTAGACCATGCAAACGACAAGTTCTATATCCGCACCAACCTGCATGCAAAAAACTTTACCCTGCTAACCAGCAGCGAAGATAAAAAAGATGCTGCTAACTGGAAGCCAATGGAAATGGTGCCTTACAGCGATAGCATACTGGTACAGAGTTTTGAACTGTTCAAAAATTTTATAGTAGTATCTGAAAGAAAAAATGGCTTAACGAAATTGCAAGTCGTAAACCTTAAAAGCAACCCCAATGTAAGCTACAATTTGCCTTTTGATGAGCCAGCATACACGGCAAGTATTGGTGCCAATCCCGATTACGATACTGATGTGCTGCGTTTCAATTATACTTCCTTAACAACGCCCAGTTCTGTGTACGATTATAACATGGCCACCAACGAAAAAAAGCTAATGAAGCAGCAGGAAGTTGTAGGCGGCTACAGCCCATCAGAATATGTTACAGAAAGGATGTTTGCCACGGCAAAAGATGGTACTAAAATACCTATTTCCATAGTGTATAAAAAGGGCTTCAATAAAGATGGCAATGCACCTTTGTTATTGTATGCTTATGGCAGTTATGGCTACAGCACCGATGCGTCCTTCAGCAGCGTTCGCCTGAGCTTGCTGAACCGTGGTTTTGCCTACGCCATAGCACATATACGTGGCGGCGAAGAGATGGGCAGGTATTGGTACGAGGATGGAAAGATGATGAAAAAGAAAAACACTTTTACCGACTTTATAGATTGTGCCGAATACCTGGTAGCCAACAAGTTTACCAATACCAAACATCTGTACATTAATGGTGGCAGCGCAGGTGGTTTGTTGATGGGAGCAGTTGTAAATATGCGCCCCGAGTTATGGAATGGCGTAATAGCAGCAGTGCCTTTTGTAGATGTGGTGACTACTATGAGCGACGCATCTATACCGCTTACCACCAACGAATACGACGAATGGGGCAACCCCGCCAACAAAGAAAGTTACGAGTACATGAAGTCGTACTCGCCTTATGATAATGTAGTAAAAAAAGCCTACCCGACCATGCTGGTAACCACCGGCTTGCACGATAGCCAGGTACAATATTTTGAGCCTGCAAAATGGGTTGCCAAGCTGCGTGCGTTAAAAACGGATAGCAACAAAATATTCCTTTACACCAATATGGAAGCAGGCCATGGCGGTGCCTCCGGAAGGTTTAAGCCTTTAAAAGATAAAGCCAGGGAATATGCATTTTTTCTTGCGCTGGAAGGCATTTTAGAATGATAGCTTAATCTCCAATTAATACAACCGAAGCTCAATAGCTTCGGTTTTTTATTGCTACCCAGCCAGCCTCGGCGCTTTCCAGAGGAGGATTCCGGGAGTATTCAAATTTATAAACACTCCAACAAGTAGCAGCATCAGGAATCCTCGGTGGGAGGGCAGGGAGGCCTGTCTTTAACAATATTTTAAAATTAAAAATTGGGATATCGAGAAAAGCCGATATATATTTGCATTATGGACCAAGTAGAAATATTTAAGGCGCTTTCCAACAAAACAAGGCTACAAATATTGGAATGGCTAAAACAACCGGCACAAAATTTTCCCGAGCAACCGGATGGTTTTAAAGATGGCGTCTGTGTGGGCCAAATACAACAAAAAGCAGGCCTTACTCAATCTACTATTTCAGAATACCTATCTACCCTTCAACGTGTGGGCCTGGTAATAGTTACCCGTAAAGGCCAATGGACCTACTATAAAAGAAACGAAAAAACATTTGCTGAATTAAGCAACCTTATAAAAGCAACTCTCTAATTTTTAAAATAAAAAACATGAACACAGATAGTTTATTTAAGCCGTTCAAGCTAAAATCTTTGAACAGTAAAAATCGTATTGTAATGGCGCCGATGACGCGTTCCTTTTCTCCAGATGGCGTGCCTACAAATGATGTGGCAACTTATTACCGTAAAAGGGCAGAAGGAGAAGTAGGGCTGATCTTATCAGAAGGAACAGTAATTGACCGCCCATCTTCTTCTAACGATGCCAATGTCCCTCATTTTTATGGCGATAAATCTTTAGCTGGCTGGCAAGATATTATTAATGGCGTACATAGCGCAGGTGGGCAAATGGGGCCGCAGATTTGGCACATGGGCATCATGGACAACCATCACTCCGGTTGGTTACCAAGCCAGCCCTTTGAAGGTCCGAGCGGCTTAAACCGCCCAGGCTTTAATAACGGCAATACCATGTCGGAAAGTGATATAGCGGATACCATCACCGCATTTGGCAAAGCAGCAGCAGATGCAAAAAGGCTGGGCTTTGATTGTGTGGAAATACATGGTGCACACGGCTATTTGATTGACCAGTTTTTTTGGGATGCTACCAACAAACGCACCGATATTTATGGCGGAAAAACATTGTCGGAACGCACTCGTTTTGCAGTTGAAGTAACTAAAGAAGTGCGCAGGCAAGTGGGCGAAGACTTTGCTATTATAATCCGCTTATCTCAATTTAAGCCTGCGGCATACGACAATAAGCTAGCCGCAACACCGCAAGAAATGGAAGCATGGCTTAACCCATTGGCAGATGCCGGCGTTGATATATTCCATAGTTCACAAAGGCGTTTTTGGGAACCGGAATTTGAGGGCTCCGACTTAAATTTTGCAGGCTGGGCTAAAAAATTAACAGGCAAAGCAAGCATCACCGTAGGGTCGGTAGGGTTAACCGGAGAATTTTTGGGTGCGTTTGCAGGAGAAAGCTCTCAGCCAAGCTCTTTAGATGAATTGGTACGACGTATGGACCGTGGTGACTTTGACCTTGTTGCTGTTGGAAGGCCATTATTAGCTGACCCTAACTGGGTTACAAAAATCCGTGAACAACGCACCGGCGAGTTAAAAGGCTTTACCAAAGAGGCTTTGGGGCAATTGGTGATAGAATAATACAAAGCCTCCCTGCCCTCCAAAGGAGGGTTCTTGACCCTGCAAATTATTATTTTCTTATAAATTTGAATACGCTAAGAACCCTCCTTTGGAGGGCTGGGAGGCTTTTTTACATTTCTCTGTTGATTGGCAAAGCAGATTGTTTTACTTTTACGGAATGTCTAAAAAATTATTTTTGCTTGATGCCTATGCGCTTGTTTTTCGTGCCTATTATGCACTGATCCGTAGCCCCCGCATTACCAGTAAGGGAAAAAATACCAATGCGCAGTTTGGCTTTACCAACACCTTGGTGGATTTGATAAACAACCAGAAACCAACGCACATGGCCGTTTGCTTTGATACCGCCGCCCCCACAGAACGCCATAGCGATTTTGCCGATTACAAAGCCAACCGGCAGGAAACACCAGAAGATATTTCGGCTTCTATACCCGATATTATCAGGATTATAAAAGCCTTCAACATACCCGTAATTGCCATCGATGGCTACGAGGCAGATGATGTAATTGGTGCACTTGCCAAGCAGGCAGAAAAAGTTGGTTATGAAGTATTTATGGTAACGCCTGATAAAGATTACGGGCAACTGGTGAGTGAAAATATAAAGATCTACAAACCGCCATATCAGGGTGGCACCATCGAAATTATGGGGCCAGAAGAAGTTTGTAAAAAGTGGGACATAGCGAACGTTGACCAGGTTATTGACATCCTTGGATTGATGGGCGATGCGGTAGATAACATACCGGGCATTGCCGGCATTGGCGAAAAAACAGCCGCCAAATTATTAAAGGAATACCATTCGCTGGAGAATGTTTTGGCTAATGCCGATAATATAAAAGGCGCTTTGGGAGAAAAGGTACGTGCAGGAAAAGAAGCAGCCATTATGAGTAAAAAACTGGCCACCATTATACTTGATGTGCCTACCGAATTTCACGAAGAAGATTTTAGGCTTAAGGATATGAACAAAGAAGCCATCAAAGATATTTTTACGGAGCTTGAGTTTAGGGCATTTATAAAAAGGATATTGGGCGAAGACATGTATGTTGCGCCAGGCGTGCAGATACAAGAAGGTAGCGGAAAAAACAAACCTCCTGCAACCGCTCAAATGGACTTGTTTGGTGGAACGTCAGAACAACAAACTACTACCTTTAACGACAACGCAAGTTCGGCCAATACCCCATCTACAGAATTACAAACGGAAGTTGTTTTACCAGTTGATAAGAACATCAGTAACACGCCACATACCTACACATTAATTACCAGCGACGGACAGATAAGTGGGCTGATAAGTAAGCTGATGCAGCAGCCGGAAATTTCTTTTGATACAGAAACTAGTTCTATTTATGCCAACGACGCAGAGCTGGTGGGCATTAGCTTTTCTTACATCACCGGTGAAGGATATTATATTCCTTGTCCGGCAGATAGGGACGAATGCCTTGCTTTTTTGCAGCCTTTTTATGTGTTGTTTAATGATGAAAGCAAGCTATGGATCGGGCAAAACATTAAGTACGATTTGCTGGTAATGAAGTGGTATGGCATAGAACTGAAAGGCAATATTTTTGATACCATGCTGGCTCACTATGTAACCGAGCCGGATGGCAAAAGCAATATGGATGCGTTAAGCGCCAAGTACCTCGGTTACGAGCCCGTGCATATAGAAGAACTGATCGGCAAAAAAGGCAAAGGCCAGGGTACTATGCGGGATGTGGAATTGGAAAAGATAAAAGAATATGCTGCTGAAGATGCGGACATCACCTTGCAACTAAGGAATGTTTTTTTAACAGAAATGAAAAGTAGAGACGTAGAAAAAGTTTTTTATGAAGTAGAGAACCCACTAGTTAAAGTGCTGACTGACATGGAGTTTGAAGGCATTAGGGTAGATGAAGCATTTTTAAAAGACTACAGTAAAGTGCTGGAAATTGAAGCAAAGATCAGTGAAGAAAGTGTGTACGAACAGGCAGGGGCCCGGTTTAACCTGGCATCGCCAAAACAATTAGGCGAAGTATTGTTTGATAAGATGCAGCTTGACCCAAAAGCAAAAAAAACAAAAACGGGCCAGTATGCAACCGGCGAAGATGTATTGGCAAAGCTAGCCAGCACGCATAAAATTTGCGATGACATTTTAATTTTTCGTGAGCTTACAAAATTGAAGAATACGTACATCGATGCATTGCCTTCGCTGATCAATAAAAAAACGGGCAGGGTGCATACTTCCTACTCGCAGGCCATTGCCGTTACTGGCAGGTTAAGCAGCACCAACCCCAACCTGCAAAACATTCCGGTACGTACAGATAGGGGCAGGGAAATTCGCAAAGCATTTATACCAAGGGATGAAAACCATGTGCTGATATCTGCCGATTATTCGCAGATAGAGCTACGCATTGTAGCTGCCATAAGCGGCGATGTAAATATGTGCGATGCTTTTAAAACGGGCATGGATATCCATACGGCAACTGCGGCAAAAGTATTCAACGTGGCGGAGGCTGATGTTACCAAAGAAATGCGTTACAAGGCCAAAAGCGTAAACTTCGGTATTATTTATGGCCAGGGTGCATTTGGGCTGGCAGAGAATTTAAAAATATCCAGGGGAGAAGCAAAAGAGATAATCGACAACTATAAAAAGCAATTTCCCAACATCCAGAAGTATATGGATGATACCATCAATTTCGCTAAAGAAACAGGCTATGTAGAAACACTAATGGGGCGTAAAAGATGGCTGAAAGACATTAATAGCGGCAACTTTACCGTACGTGGCTTTGCAGAACGCAACGCTATAAACTCGCCCATACAAGGCACTGCGGCCGATATGATAAAGCTGGCGATGATAAAGATCCACGAAGAATTCAACAAACAAAATTTTCGCTCCAGGATGTTGCTGCAGGTGCATGATGAGTTGGTGTTTGATGCGCATAAGGAGGAAGTCGAGATTATAAAGCCCATCATTTTGCATTGTATGCAAACGGCAATGGTGCTACCCAATGAGGTGCCTACGGATGCGGAGATTGGTGTTGGGGATAATTGGCTGGCGGCACATTAAATAGCAGTGCTGAGCCCGGTGAGCCACCCTTTGGGGGTGACTCACCGGGTGCAAAATAATGTACCTGCAGATGCAGAGATTGGTGTAGGAGATAATTGGCTGGCGGCGCATTAAATAGCAGTTTTGCGCCCGGTGAGCCACCCTTTGGGGGTGGC
>JANXVN010000040.1 GCA_025351645.1 Ferruginibacter sp. | reverse complement strand
GGCTTGCATTTTGAATTAATTTTTCATAAGGTATAGATTGATTAAATGTTTCCACAAACTGGCCAGGTTCAACAGCTAATATTTGTGGTGCTGAGCTGTAATTTATTTTCGAATCAATGGATAATATTTTTTTTCTAAAGGGAAGATGTAGTATCAAATTATTTGAGTGGTCATAAAATGGGTTTTTAAGGTTTTGTATAACCAAAGCTGGGTTTTCTGTTGCCCCAATTTCTTTAGTATAATCCAGTTTTAGAGCAGCCGTATTTTTTAAATAAAAGCTTTTTTTGTTTATTGTATAAAATAGATTGCCTTCTAATGTATTGGTGTTTATAAAGCCTTTATTTTTTTCGGTAAAATTAATTTGTTGCCCGCCTAGTAAGTTATAATTTGATTGAAAAAGGTTTTCTGAAGTAGCGTTGTCATTTAAATAACTGCCATTAAATTTAAGCTGGGCAGTATTTGGCAATACTTTCAGCAAATTAAAATATGCCATGTGTGTATTGTTAAAAAGATATCGTTTAGAGGATATATCTAGTGGCGAAGAAACTATTTTATTAATTATTTCTTCTTTGCCATTTTGTTCGCTCCTATCTCCAACTCTTTGTGTGGTTATATTTTGCGAAAGTTCATTCGCTAATACGCCCCCCGCATTGTTATTTTTATAAGCGCTAATTAATTGAAAAGCTTTATTGAATTGGAGGCCCGTTAGTTCGTCATCCAACAATAGTGGTGCTACGCCCAACCCTATCTTTGCTTTGCCTATAAAATGATTTCTTGCCTTATTTTTTAGTTTAATATTAAGCGCAGGCTCTCGGGAAGTTTTAAGGCTATCGAACAATTTTATATCCTGGTAGTTTTCTAAAATTTGCACCTTATCCACAAGGTCAGCGGGAATGCTCCTGTTAGCAATATTATACCTATCCTCTAATAAATCCAGCCCATCAATGTAATAATGCGAAATAGCTTTTCCATTAAATTTTATCTGCCCAGATGACTCGTCTATTTCTATGCCCGGCAGTTTCGCAAGTACATCTCCAATAACCCTATCTGTTTTACCGGTGAATGTTTGTACGAGGTAACTAGTAGTATCGCCATCTTGCGCAATAGCTTTTTCCTTCACAATTACCGTAGGTAGTTCGGTGCTATGTTCTGCCAACATAAATTTAATAAATTGAGAAGTACCAGATACTTTCTTCTCTTTACTTTCATAGCCAACAACAGAAACTTTAATGACGATTGAATCTAATGGTGCAGTAAATTTAATTTCAAAAAAGCCTTTGTCATCAGAGGCACTATAGGTAATAATGTGGGCATCTTTGCCCATGATGATAATATTGGCATCTTCTATCGGCTTTCCAGTATTATCGATAACGTTGCCAGTAACAATGCTTTGGCAAAGTAAGTGGTTAGAAATAAGCAGAAAAAAAATAAGAAAAAAATATTTCATTTATGGTGTAAGGTCAATAGGGTTGTATGGCTTATTTGGCATTGCAGTAGAAACACTCTTGCCACTGTTATCAGATGCAGTAACTGATACACCGGATTCTGCCTGAATGAAAGCAATTGGATTTTGTATGGATAATCTCTTCTTTGCAACAAGCTGTTTTTTTGTAACTTTTTTAGAATCTTTGTAGGGCTTAAAAACCTTAGTTGTGGCTATAGTAGTATTTAGTTCTATGCACTCGAATAAAAATTGCTTTCGATCATCTTCCACTTTTAAGATTAAGCCAGGCAAGCCATTAAAAAGCCATGGCCCCATCCTAAAAGGAATTGCAGGTGCAAACCAGGCAGTGTATTGCCGACCCTTATAACTTGTAGTTGCCATTTCGCAAGCTTGGTTTAGTATAATCATTTTACCTTTTCCCATATTCCATTTAGGGCTTTGTAAAGTATCGGTATAGCTATAAAAATTTCCATAAAATTTATCTGAAACAATACTGCTTTTATTTTTGTAGTCAATGTTGATAATTTCTGATTCATTACCTGTAAAATAATTATTCGCCTTTCCTTCTCCAACAACTACTGTATTCCCAATAGTATTATAATCGCTTTTACTTTCATCCATTTCCATATTCCTTAAACCAAATTGTGTTAGATAACTATAATACAAAGAAGTTTTATTTTTAATTGTAAGCACCATGATATCGTCAAACTTAGAATTTGGATTAGTAGCTTCTTTTTGTTTGATAAATCTATATTTACATGAATATGCCGTACTATCAGCAGCTATACTGGTATGATAGGTTAGTATAATAGTAACCAATAATAATAAACGCATATTTTAATGTTTTAGGATAAAACACAAAGGCAATTATTGATTGCCTTTGTGTAATAAATAAATGATAAAAACTATGGACAAACTTGGTAAGCCAAGTATAGCCCGGCAGAATGCGATTCCGATCTAGTCTCAAAGCAACAAACCGAATATGTTTTACCTCCACATGTGAAAGAAGATTTCCATTGAGCTAATAATGGTTTCACGTGTGATGCAAATTTTACGGGAATTTTTATTGCTTTTAATTTCCCATTACTTGCACTTGCAAATACACCCATGCTTACAAATGCTAATAAAAACATCATCTTTTTCATTTTTCAAAATTTAAAGTTTAAAAATAGTTGTTATCCCCTTTAGATATTGGGTAAGTTATAAGGGTAAATACTTACCTTATTGTTCGGCCAAACAATATTTTAAAAAAATGCATTGAATCTTCCATTCAATACGTTTAATAAACAAATTTGCTAATGATATTTCGGGATTATTTTAAGTACTGGAATTACGCAAGTGGGACACGTAAATTATAACTAAACTATTAAGTGCTAGCTTGTAAAACTGCTTCTTAAGCAGAAATTCAAGATATAGATTTTTTTTCAAAAAAGATATTTTATTTATCCTTTATGCTGGTGCCAACATTATGAATATACTCGAACACTTTTATTTAGTCAACATAGTATTTAAAGAACAGGAGAATGGCATTTGTCTGGCTGCAATTTATTAGGCATGTGAAATGCGAATTGCCGAATTATTAAAAAAAAAGCCGCACATAGAAAGTTTAATATTTTTTAATTGAACCTATGCAGCGCAACCATCAATGAAGCCCTTAAAAACATCTTAACAAATTAACACAAAGATGCAGCGATTATTATGAACCAATCAACCCTACTTTTGTATATATTATTATGAGCCAACAACCCATTATATTATTCGATGGCGTTTGCAACCTTTGCAATAGCGCCGTACAATTTGTTATCCGGCACGATAAGGCCGAAAAGTTTTTATTTGCTTCTTTACAAAGCAATTTTGGGCAACAATTATTACAGCAACATCAATTACCCTTACAACAATTTGACTCATTCATTTTATTGCAAGATGAAAAAGTATACACCAAATCAACCGCAGCCTTAAAAGTTGCCCAACAATTAAATGGGGCATGGAAATCGCTGTACTTTTTTACGATTGTGCCAACATTTATACGGGATGGGGTGTACGCCTTTATAGCCAGCCATCGCTACAGATGGTTTGGTAAAATGAATGAATGCATGATACCAACCCCACAATTGAAGGGCAGGTTTTTGGGATAAAATTTTATATCATGGAAAAGAAAAAGACTTTAGTAATTGGTGCTTCAACAAACAAAGAACGGTATAGTTATCTGGCAGTCCAAAAACTGAACGCTCTTCAGCAGCCGGTAGTTGCATTGGGCTTAAAAAGCGGCAGCATCGGCAATACGATTATTGAGACCGAGAAAAAGCCGTTCAATAACATTGATACCATTACCTTATATATTAATCCGCTTAGGCAAAAAGAATACTACGATTATATATTTTCCCTTCACCCAAAAAGGATAATATTTAACCCCGGTGCAGAAAATGATGAACTTGCGGGCTTAGCAAAAAAAAAAGGCATACAGCCACAAGAAGCCTGCACATTGGTATTATTGGCTACAGGGCAATATTAAAACTAAAGCATTGTAGTAATTTATCTACAAATGAGGCTTTTAAAGTATTTAATGGCTTTGCATAAAATAAGTTTTATAGAATTGCGTTAATCATGGCAACAATTTACAAGTAATTGCTTATCAAGTAATTATTCCAATTATCGAAACCATGAAAAACCTCGCCACCTACACGATTATAGTGCTGCTTATCCTTAGCGCAGCTACTGTTTCTGCCCAGCAAAAGCGAAGCGGCAAACCATATTTATTTAACAATTTTCCAGATACTATCAATTGTACCGCAAAGCAATTAAGCAATTTTTTTACTGTTGCGCAAGGGCAAAATATAAAAGTATCTTTTAGCAATAGCCTTACTTTAAATGGTACTGTTAAAACCATTTTTACAAAGCATAATACCTTGCAAACGGTAATGGTAAAATTACCCGCATTCAATAATATTTTATTTGCTGTTACCAAAAGGTGTGATGAGAAAAACAATATTGTTTACACCGCCCATTTGTTTGACAGTGTTTATGCGGATGGTTACCAATTAAAAAAAACAGGCAATAACAATTATCAGTTCACTAAAATTTTATTAGATAGAATATTACCAACTTGTAGCCAATAATACCAATACAGATACGCTTACACATCCTTACGTCCAACTGCCGGCTTACCTCCGGCGAAAAACCACAACATGAAAAAATATTATTCACCCCTGGTGCTTTTACTGGCATTGCTAGCTTCCTTACAAGCTTACAGCATACCAAAACTAAACAGCCTGCCAACTGCCACCGCTACCATTTATTTAGACTTTGATGGCGAAGATGTACAAAACGCCGTATGGCAAAGCGGCGCCCCATTTACCTGCGCCGCGGCAAACATGACGGACGCACAAATAACAGAAGTTTTTAACAGGGTAGCGGAAGATTACAGGCCTTTTAATATAAACATAACAACCGGCCTGGATGAGTTTTACGCAGCCCCTTACTTAACACGTACCAGGGTAATTATTACGCCTACAAGCGCCTGGTACCCGGGTGTTGGCGGAGTTAGTTATGTTGGCTCTTTTACCTGGGGGGAAGATGTGCCTTGCTTTGTTTTTTGCGACAGGCTGGGCCCTAACAGCGCAAAAATGGTTGCGGAATGCTGCTCTCACGAAAGCGGGCATACTGTTGGCTTATCCCACCAATCCAGCTATGATGGAAGCTGCAATTTAACGGCTGCTTACAATGCCGGCTTAGGCTCCGGACAGGTTGCGTGGGCACCTATTATGGGCAATAGCTATTCACGCAATATGAGTGGCTGGAGCAACGGGCCAACGCCTTATGGCTGTACTGCAGTGCAGGATAATTTATCAATCATAACATCGCAAAATAATTTTACTTACAGGGATGATGATTATCCAGACGATATAAATAATGTTTTAGGTAAGGTTACCATTTCAGGCACGCCCATTAAAGGCATTATTACCACATCAACAGATATGGATGTGTTTAAAGTGAATATGGCAACTAATAGCAATTTCACAATTTTTGTAGACCCGTTTAGTGTGGGAGCTAATAATGCCGGGGCTGACCTTGATGTAAAAGTATCGCTGTATGATGCCTCAAAAACATTAGTTAAAGTGTACAACCCAGAAGATAAAATGAATGTAACGATTGATACCATATTAAATAAAGGCGATTATTATTTAATAGTACAAGGCGCAGGCAACAACAATGCAAGCGGTTATGGCAGCCTTGGTTCGTACAGCATTACAGGGTTACAAAAAATATTGCCCATCCACCAGGCAAAGCTTACTGGCAGCGTTAATAAAAATAAACACCAGCTTAACTGGAGCATCATCAGCGATGAACTAATACAATCAATAGCTGTAGAATCATCTACCAACGGCATTGATTTTTACACCTTAACAACAACCAATGGAGCTACTAATAGCTTTGTATATACGCCGTTAAAAGGCGATGTAATTTATTACAGGCTTAAAATTACTTCTACCGTAAACCAGGTAGTGTATTCAAATACCATCGCATTAAAAGTTGATGCAAAAACAGCTGTAATCTTTTCGGTATCTACGGTTGTACGTTGTGTTGCTACAGTTACTGCAGCAGTTGATTACGCATATCAGTTAAGCGATATTAATGGCCATACTATAGCAAAAGGCAAGGGCAAACAAGGTTACAACCAAATAGACATAAACAACCAGCCAGCAGGCATATACATTTTGCAACTGCTAAGCAATAACCAAAAACAAACAGAAAGAATTATAAAACAGTAAGGTAGATTCATGTGTATGTAGGGGGCTAGTGTAAGGAGCTGGCCCCTTTTTTATTTAACTCTGCTATTTTTTTCTTGCCTATTTACAAATATTTTTCCGCAAACACGCAATGTAGCAAAGTAAATACAAGGTAATACAGTAGATAATTTAATAAAAAGGCTTCGAATTTGGGGCTCGTAATTTTCCCAAAAATAGTTTGTTTTATATAACCCTTAACTTAAAATGTATTCCTTCCTTGCTCTGCTGCCTTGAGCCTTTGAGTTACTGTATTTGTGCAAGCACAACTATTAATTAAACGTTACACAATTCCATAACAGTAAATAATACACTTATTTATCAGTAACTTTAAAAAAACCTTTTATATGTTATGGAGAAAATTCAATGGCGATCCCATTCAGCTACCCATTAAACAAGCGGTGGAAGATACTATCAAAAGAGAAACACTTGCCGGCAACCATCTTAAAGTCTGCATTGGTACAGACAGCCAGGTTAAAGGCAAAGACACAGAATTTGCTACTGTGATAGTTTTTTTACGGGAAGGCCATGGTGGCTTTATGTTCATCCACAATGAAAAAACTTTGGTAAAATACAGCATAAAAGAACGTATGCTGGTAGAGGTTGCCAAAAGCATTGAAATTGCGTATGAACTGTGCGACTTATTTACCACACACGACGTGGATATGGAAGTACATGCCGACATTAACACCAACCCGCAATTTAAAAGCAACGAAGCTTTAAGGGAAGCCATGGGCTACATTTTAGGTATGGGCTTTGCCTTTAAAGCCAAGCCAGAAGCTTTTGCCAGCAGCAGTTGTGCCAATAAAGTGGTTAATTAATTTTACCAGCTTTTCATTATGCGCATCCGTAAGTAAAATACACGGTTTATAAAGCTGAGTCTCTAATAGCTTTTGTTTTACTTACCCATGTTTTTATTTATAGCATAAAGAATTGTATTGATTGCAGGTTAAAGCCGCCTTTTACAAACAGCACTTTCAATGTTTGTTTGCCAGCTGCAAGGGAAACGTTTTTTATACTTATTGTTTGCCAGTTATCCCAACCGCCAGTTGCAGGCACCATAATATTTTTAGCCAATGTTTTTGTACCCTCGCTTAAAGAAATATTGCCGTTGGCTGATGTTGCGGCAACCGATAACTGAAGTGTGTAAACGCCTTTTTTAGCCACATCAATAGTGAACTGCAGCCACTCGCCATCTTCAATATCGCTTACATGATAGCTTTCGAACAAGTTGGGGTCTTTGCGGATGTCCACGCCATCATTCCTAAACACGCCGCCACGGTTGCCTGTACCCGGCTTGCCGCTAACGCGGTAGTTGGCTGTATCGTTATCATAGTATGCAATGCCATTCCGGCCCATATCATATTCTACTGCATTTAAAATACTGCTATCTTTTATAAGATGTGTTTTATAAGGTATCGCAGCAGCATCAAATGGCTGGCGCATCATGGCGTCTATCACCTCTTTATGGTAGGTATTGCTTTGTAGTTTTGCATAGGTGGCCAGCTCCAGCAAACCGCTGTACACATTGCTTTCCTTGGGCTTATCGCCTTTGCCGTTTAAATAATTTGCTACACCATCGTAATTTAAATTGCTCTTTATTTCCAGTGGGTTATTAGCGCCCATTTTTTTTAATGGCCACCATGCCCAGCCTATATTATTGCGCTCCAATAACCGGATGGCTTCTGTAAACCAAACATTGCTATTTTCGCCTGTTTCGCCCAGCCATACTGGTACGTTGTATTTATTGCGGGTATCTAAAATATGCTGGATAGATGCCAAATCGTTATAGTTCCAATATTTATGAAAGCTAAGCACCATGTTATTATCCCATGTTGGCAGCATGCCGTTGTAGTTATTTCCCCAGCCGTTGCCTTCAATAATTATCAGGTGTTTTTTATCCGCTTTGCGGATGGCTACTGTTATTTCCATCAACAGTTTTTTTAGCGGCGCATTTATTTTTTCACCCGTACCATTTTTATCTTTTATGGGGTCGGTAAAGCCAAAGTTGGGTTCGTTTAAAATATCGTAGCCGGCAACTGTTGGTTCGTTGGCATAACGTGTTGCCAGCTGTTTCCATAAGGCAATTGTTTTTTGTTGGTTGGCAGCGCTTGCCCATAGCGAAGGCTTGCTGGTATCGGCATCGGAAATATTTAAATCGTTGCCTTGCCCTCCTGGCGCAGCATGCAGGTCGAGCACCAGGTACATGTGGTTTGCTTTGCACCAGCTTATTAAACTATCCGTTAAGGCAAAGCCTTTTGTAAGCCAGGTGTTTTGTCCCGCTACAGGTTCGTTTTCAACAGGCAGCGTGTATAAATTATAATGCATTGGCAACCGTACAGAATTAAAGCCCCAGGCATGCATAGAATCAATATCTATTTTTTGAATAAAATTGGCGAGCCAGGTATCATAGAATTCCTGCGTTTCTTTTTCGCCCATTAGTGCGGTAATGCGCTCCCTTATTTTATGCTGTTGCCCTTCTTTTTCAATGTGCAGCATATAGCCTTCCTGAAGCATCCAGCCACCAAGGCCCATGCCTTTTAATAAAACATTTTCTCCTTTTTCGTTTACAATTTGTTTGCCGTTTGCTTTTAAAAAACCTTGTGCATTGCTACGGAGCGAATACTGAAACGAGAATATTATAAGTAGCAAAACAGCAAGCACCTTATCTGCCGAAGGCGAAATTTTTATTACAGGTTGTTTGGTTATTACTGACATAGCGGGAATGATATTTAATACAATGTGACTGAAATATTTTTTAATAATAGAAGGCTGATAGCCGATGAATTACCACTCGTATGTACTGATAGCACCCGCGCTTAAAGCCGCATTTACCATAAGCCCGTTATAGCTGATATTGAATGCCTGCGCACTGTTGCTGTTATTAAGGACTATCAATACTTTTTTGCCTTGTGGTGTTTTAAAGGCAACGTTGCTCAATGCATCCAGTTCATTAGAGGCAATACGGACTGAGCCTGGGCGTATAAATTTGGCGGCATGCGCTATAACATAATAGGCAGCGTTACGGGTAAATTTATTGCTATCAATTGTTACTGCGCCCTGGCAGGCATCGCAGCCACCCCTGTCTGTAAATGGCTTGTTTTGCGGGTCTGCGGCAAGGTTCCATAACAATACAATGCGGCACCAGTTTCGGGTAGCACCAATTAATAAATGCTTTACAGGCCAGCTAATATCAATTTGTTTTGAGCCCGGTTTTTCTACCACCATCTGCTCTGTAAAATAAAGGTTTTTATTAGGATAAGCCTCATGTACTGCCGCCAAATTTTCTATATCGCCGCCATATAAATGAAAGGCAGAGCCATCAATATATTTAGCAGCAGCAGTATCATTTAATATAGTGATTGGGTAATCTGGCCTATCTGCATTATGGTCATAAATAATAATTTTTGTATTGATGTTGGCTGCTTTAAATGCGGGCCCTAAATGGTTTTTGATAAAGTCCGCTTCATCGGGTGCTGGCAGCAAAAGGCTTGGGTTATTGCCGGGGTGCAGCGGTTCGTTTTGGATGGTAATGGCATCAATAGCAATGCCTGCCGCCTTCATGGACTGTATATATTTTACAAAGTAGTTGGCGTATGCAGTATAAAACTCCGGTTTTAAGCGGCCGCCCCTGGTATCGTTGTTGGTTTTCATCCAGGTTGGCGGGCTCCATGGCGAACCCAATATTTGTATCCCGGGGTTGATGGCCAATATTTGTTTCAGCACGGGTATTACATCCGCAGTATCCGGGCCAAGGCTAAACTTTTTCATGCCTTCGTCAGTTTCTCCTGGCGGTAAATCATCGTAAGAAAAAACTTTTTCATTTAAGTCGGATGCACCGATGCTTACCCTTAAATAACTAACGCCAATACTGTTGCCATCAGTGCCGAACAATTCTTTTAATAAGTTTGTACGGCTTGCCGCACTCATTTTAATGATGTGCATGGCACTGCCGCCTGTAAGCGCAAACCCATAACCATCCATGGTTTGATAGGTTTGCTTTTCGTTTATTTCGATGGTGGGGTTTTTGTTAGCAGTGGGCTTGCCAAAAATAAGGAACTGCTTTTGCTGCTTAAACAAGCTATCTCTG
>JANXVN010000007.1 GCA_025351645.1 Ferruginibacter sp. | reverse complement strand
CAAATCTAACATATACAAAAACAGTAAATAAGACAAACGCTTTATCGATGGTTGGTGAATGTATGATTGGGGTATTTATTAAGAAAAGGATAAAAAGATTCTTAAATGTTTTAGATGAAATATTAACTAAGACAACCGAGGCAATCAGGCCTAATAGAAGCTTTCCAAGAAATCATAAACAGAAAAAACCTAAATCTATGAATTACAAAAAATGTAACAAAATGGCTTAACTTAATGACATTAAATGTAGATTATTTGCGATATTTTTTTTTAACTTATTGTTAAACATTGTACTAATAGTATGTTAACTTTCACCACAAAAATGTTTACATTATTTATTTGAATTAAGCTATATAAAAATTCAAAAAAATAAAAACTTAATTTAGGCAAGTCTAATCAAACATTATCTAAAAAGAATCTAAAATCTATTCAAAATACGCATGATTCTTTCTAATATTTTCTTCTGGGGCAGCTATAACCAAATTTTATTTAACAAAGTTGGTCGAAGTACCCTTATATATATATTAATACATTCAGTAAATTAGAATTATCTGATTATTATGTAAGCCTTTCTTAATGTGGTTTTACTATTTTTTATTTAAAGAAAATTTCATTGATTATGACCATTTGTCTTCGTCTGAATTTTTAATTTTTTTAGGTAAATATTTGGTTTTTTTTACTAATCCACTAATTCAATTTTAATTAAATAAAAAATACAACCTTTTTGCACCAAATTATAAATTATTAATATGACTGAAAATTTACCTCTTAAATTAGAAGAATTAAAGCGACGTAGGGAAGCCTATATGCAAAAGTTTAAGGTAACAAAAAAAATAAGCAAGCTTAATCAACTAGCGGTGTGGATCACCAACAAAGTCGGTAGTATGGGTTTTTTTATGATGATTTTTTTATGGACTACCATTTGGCTAGGTTGGAATATAATAGCGCCTAAGGATTATAGGTTTGATCCATACCCTGCCTTTGTATTGTGGTTATTCCTTTCAAATATGATCCAGTTATTTTTAATGCCACTAATTATGTTAGGGCAAAATTTACAATCCTCACATTCAGACTCCAGGGCTGATACAGATTTGAAAATAAATGAATTGGCTGCAATAGAAAATGAGACAATACTGATCCACCTGGAAAACCAAAATAATATTATTTTGCAGATACTGCGAAATATTGAATCCAGCACTAAAAATATTGATGAAAAAACTTAAAATAATGTTGGGTACCGAGGATAATACTTGCCGTGTTTAAAAACCGGCTCAAATCGGCAAGATGGCATGACGCAACAGAATTAGACATAACAGTATTGGCATGAATTATTGTAATATGTTTATATCAGTTTAAGCTAAAGTTTTATGATTGCTAAGGCAAAGCCATTATTATTTTAAATTGAAAAATAGAAAATTATTTTTTTGTATCCATAGGCCCAGTAGGTGTCTATTGAATATTTTATAGACAAACATGTAATTAAACTGTCGGTATGCTTACTATCTTTTAAATTATTAAAGGATTTTATTCGTAGCGAGATCTACTGTTATTTTTTTATCAAAACTTTTTTTTGCACCTGTTGGGTCAACATAAGTAAAAAAAAATGACAATTGTTTTAAGGAGGCGGCTACGGTTAAATAGCCATACCCTACATAGGATGCATCAAAGCTATGGTCGCCTTCCATGGCGCCCGTTGCCTTTTTTACGGGGCCCGTTCCTCTTCCTCCGCTACCCACAACGTAATAGGGCGTCTGGTACTTTTTGCCACCTGCAGCAAGCAATCTTGTAAAGCGTTGATAGTTGTGGCTATGGGCTGCCAGCACCGCATCCGGGTAAATTCCTGCCTGGTTACAAGACGCATCAATATCCTTAAGCATATCAAGGCTCGAAGAATGGCCGCCGTCACTAAAAGGAGGATGGTGTACTGCAATGAGGAGTGCCTTCCTGTTCCCTTTTCCTCTATTTGTTTTAATATCTGAAAGGGTTTTCGTTAGCCAATCCGTTTGTTTAAATCCTCCAATGGTAGCCACGGAAATAAATCCAGGCCCTTCTCCAATGTTAGAATATAAAGCCTCAATATCTACAAATGGGGCACTTAAATGCCAGTAAGCGCCTGGATGACTTACCATTTCGCGGTAAATGGTTCCTGCATCCGGTGGCACACCAGGTGGCTAATTTTAATTAACAGTTTATTGAATTTTTTTAGCATTTTTTAAACAATAAAGTTTATTTTACTTAGTGTAATTCGAAATATACATTTTTTTAAGAATCCTTAAGTAACCAATTGCTTAAAACGAAAAAAACCAATTTTTACATTATGCCTTTGGATTTTAGTTATGAAAAAAATAAGTATCTTAAACTTTTAATTACCGCCATAACGCCTATTAAATTGGTTGACATAAAATACTTTAATACAATCATCCATCGTTATTAATCTTTATAAAAAACTTTCCACAACACCTACCTACTTATTTCATTTATGCTTTTTAACTCCTTTCATTTTCTGTTTTTTTTCATAATAGTAACAATTATCTATTTTTTATTGCCCCAAAATAAAAAATGGATATGGCTATTGATGAGCAGTTGTTATTTTTATATGGCATTTGTGCCCATATATATTATTATACTTGGGTTTACTATTATAGTGGATTACTTTGCTGGCATATACATAGAAGCTGCGAAAGATAAAAGAAGGAAGTTATTTTTGATAGTAAGCTTAATTGCTAATATTGGCACCCTGTGTGTTTTTAAATATTTTAATTTTCTCAATGAAAACTTTTCATTTTTACTGCATGGGTTTGGCTTAAAAAACCCCATCCCTTATTTATCCATATTATTGCCCATTGGGCTTTCTTTCCATACTTTTCAGGCAATGAGCTACACTATTGAGGTTTACCGGGGCAACCAAAAGGCTGAACGGCACTTTGGCATTTATGCATTGTATGTTATGTTTTACCCTCAATTGGTAGCAGGCCCTATTGAACGCCCACAAAACCTTTTACACCAATTTAGAGAGAAACATCATTTTGATAGCGACAGGGTATTTGATGGATTAAAAATAATTATTTGGGGACTATTTAAAAAATTAGTGGTAGCAGACCGTTTAGCCATATTTGTTAATGGTGCTTTTAATTATTACGAAAAGCAAAGCAGCTTTTCATTAGTACTGGCCATGATCTTTTTTTCCTTCCAGATATACTGCGATTTTTCAGGGTATTCTGATATTGCAATAGGGACTGCAAAAGTTATGGGTTTCGATTTGATGCCCAATTTTAAACGCCCTATTTTTGCCAGGAGCACAGGAGAATTTTGGAAACGCTGGCATATTTCGCTATCCACTTGGTTTAAAGATTACCTGTATTTTCCTTTAGGCGGCAATAAAGTGCCTGTAGCCAGGCGAAACTTTAATTTAATGCTTGTTTTTGTAATAAGTGGTTTGTGGCATGGCGCTAATTGGACATTTGTTATCTGGGGCGGCATAAACGGTTTTTACCTTGTATTTGCAATCCTCATCAAAAAACAAAAAGATAAATTTAATAAGTGGCTGCATATTAATCAATACTCCATTTTAAATATCGGCTTACAAATAGTAATTACGTTTCTCTTAATAAGCTTTTCAAGAATTTTTTTTAGGGCAGGAAGTATTAAGCAGGCGGTACAAATAATAAAAAGGATATTTTCTTTTAACGGCTGGGCAATAAACGAAGGCAAGACAATGATAGCTTATTCCCTATTTGCTATCGGTTTTTTAGTAATGGTAGAAATGCGCCGCGAATTTTTCCCCACATCCTTTTCTTTATCTTACCATAAAATTTTTTTAGTACGAAACGCCTATTTTGCTTTTTTAATACTTACCATCATCCTTTTGGGGGTATTTGATGGTAGCCAGTTCATTTATTTTCAATTTTAATTATATTAAATAAGGATGTTTTTAACCGGAAACAAATATCGAAGTTTTATAGTGAGATTGCTGATTTTTTCAGTAACACTGTATGTTGCAGATTTTGCTATTGGAAAAGTTTTGCAAAAGTTATATTTTAAACAGAGCAGTGGTTTTGATTATCAGACTACTTATGCAATTAACGAAACTACTGCACCCTTTCTTGTTTTCGGTTCTTCCAGAGCAAATAATATATTTGACCCAACCATTATTGAAAAAGAATTGAAGCTTCCTTGCTATAATGCTGGCAGGTATGGAGAACCTATTTTTTATCATTATGCTGTTTTAAAGGCAGTTTTAAAAAGATACAATCCCCAAATAATAATTTTAAGCTTAGACGCTTTTAGTTTGGCAAAAGACAAGGATGATTATGACCTTATTTCGGTGTTGTTGCCTTATGGCGATAGCCATCCAGAATTATACGATATTATTAATTTAAAGGGACCCTATGAAAGACTAAAAATGATCTCTAAAATTTATCCTTATAACTCATTATTGTTGCCCATGATAAGTGGGAACTTAGCATCAAGCAAAGAGAAAAATTATAATATTAAGGGCTATATACCTGTACAAACAACTATAAGCGGGCCTTTGCATACAATTGATTATACAAAAAATACTTTGTTGGATACTACTAAAATAAATATCTACAAAGCTTTTATAAAAGATTGTATCAAAGCAAAAATTAAATTGTATATCGTTTGTCCACCTTTTATGATTAATGCAATTGGTATGGATAATTCTATCATAACTGCAAAGATGGTGGCCAATACTTTTAGTATCCCATTTTTCGATTTTTCAAGAGATACCTTCTATACAACAAAACCAAAATTATTTTACGATTACAGGCATTTGAACGATAAAGGAGTGGCTCTTTTTGATAAACAAGTTATGGACAGCATAAAATTTAGGAGGCCAGATAATTTTTAAATTATTACATAGACAGCATATTATTTTGTTTGGCGTCAGTTACTACAAACGCTTGGTGTTAATCAAAAAGTTGAGGAGCTATTTTTCAATGGTAATGCATACCACTTTAGAAAATAAAGCACTTAAGTAACTGTACTTGTTATGCGGCTTTTTAGATAGGATTTCAGAAAAGTTATGTTCATCATCTATCGGCTAATAATAAATTAGCTGAATAATAATACTCCTTCTCTTTTCAATTAATAGTTTTTTACTAACATCAAATTCTTCGAACCGGCGATAAAGTAAAATAATTTTTTACATTTTCATCCCGGCCATTGGCGATGCCCCATGCCTAAAAATATATTCGCTGTTGATAAGGTAGGCACCTGATATTACTACAATGTCGCCGTGTTCTAACCCTGATAAAATTTCAATTTTGCCATCACCTTCCAAACCTGTTGTCACCATTTTATTCTTAAAACCTGTTTCGCTAGTTTTAATCCATATAGAAGCGCCGTCGGCATTTCTTAATAAGGCATCTGCAGGCAGGAAAATACCTTGATGTTTTGCCGATTTTAATACCATTGACACAGGCATGCCGGGCTTAAGAAAACCTCCTTCGTTTGGTATAGTTACCCTTACAAGATTAATTCTTTTATCAGGGCTAATCTCCGGATTTATAAATACCGGTTTACCCACAATTACTTTATCCATGCCGGCAACTTTAATCAATATAGAACCTTTGGTATCAAGCATTGAAAACTGGCTTGTATAAGCTTGTGCTTCTGCCCATAATGTGGATAGCCCTGCTAATTGTACTATCAGCCCGCCTTCATTTACATAATCGCCTTCCTGTACATCCAGCTCCGTAATGTAGCCACTTTCATTGCTAAAAAATGTGGTGGTAGCTGTTGCCTTATTGCTTGCTGCCAATCCATTTATCTGTGCTTCGTTCATGCCCAATAATAATAATTTCGCCTTCGCACTATTTACTACCTGTTCAAAATCTATCAATGCACCCGAAAGCTTTTTCTCTCTTTCCAGTGCGAGCATATATTCCTCTTTGGCAGCATTAAGCCCTTCGCTGTAAATGTCCATAAGAGGCTCGCCTTTTTTTATCAGGTACCCAACATTTTTATGGTATAATCTTTCTATCCTACCCGTAACACGGGAACTTATAGAGGAGAATTTCTGCTGGTCATAATTTAGGGTAGCGGTGAGTATTGTTTCATCTCCCATTGCAGTATTGCGTATCGTATCTGCATGGATATTGCCTAACTGTATTTGCTGCGCACTTAAAATTACTTCACCAGTACCCGCATTGATATTTTGCTTTGCCTTAATCAGCGCCATACCACAAATTGGGCACATGCCGGGGTGCGGCTCCATCACTTGAGGATGCATGGAACAGGTGTAAAAAATATTATCGTTTACCACAGTTTCCTTAGGATGTTTGCAGGATGCCAGTATTGCCATTGATACAACTGCTAGTAATAAAAGCAGTATTGGGTGAATTTTTATTGCAGGTTTGCTGTACTGATAATTGAATATTTTGAAGCGCATATTTTGTTATTTTACTTTTATGAAAATTTCGCTATCGTTGAGGTACTGTGCATTTGCAGCAACAGTATCTGCTACAGCGATACCGCCGATTACTTGCACAAAGCCATTTTGCCTTATGCCAGCCTGTATCTTTTTTGGTATAAATCCATTAGCTGTCTTAACAAAAACTATCTGGCCGATGCCTAAAGAAACTATTGAAGCCTGAGGCAGCCAATTGCCCTTTACTGAGGCCCCAAAAATGTTTGCCCTCACCTGGCTGCCTATTGGTATGGCCAATATTAAATTATCAAAATACACCCTCGCCGTAAGGGTTTTGCTTCCTTGCCGGTAAAAGGGTTCTATAAAACTTATAGGTGCTTCAAAAACTTTTAAAGGCATTGCTTCCGGAATAATCTTCACCTTATTTCCAACTTTTACAGCCTGCCCATTTTCGGGAAAAATATTTAGTACCGCCCACGCCTTTTGTGGATTTGTCAATAGAAAAACTTTTTGTCCGGCCTGCACATACATCCCTTCACGTATTGCAAGGGCAGCAGTTTCCGTAGCAGCAATACTCATCTCGCCGGATGCACCCATCGGTTCGCCGCCGGCTTCATGTACATGCCCCATGGCGTTTGAATACACGGTGATGGTAAGCCCTGGTGTGCCGCTGGTAAGCAACTTGCTAAGTTGCTTACCACTCATGCCCATCAGCAATAGTTTTTGCTTTGCTGCTTCAATAAGCGAATTGTTTGCAGCATCATTTTTTAATAGGAACAATAAATTTTGCTGGGCGGTAGCAATTTCCGGACTATAAATATCCATAATCTTATCTCCAGGCATTATCATCTGGTAGCGGTAACGCACATATAATTTTTCTATCCTTCCGCCAACCCTTGCCGATATAGTGGCAAGCTGGCGGGTATCGTTTTGTATGTTTCCCAATGCTTCAATGGATACTTTTTCACTACTTTGGCGCATAGTAGTTACAGGCAAATCGGTTATAACAAACCCGTTGGTTGGCTGTAACAAGTCTTCCAATTGTACGCTATATATTTTTTTAGAGCCGCGTGGTTTTTTAACCAGCTCCATGCCGCAGATAGGGCACGAACCTGGAGCTTCCATTATTATTTGCGGATGCATTGAGCACGTGTATAACTGCTTTTCTACTACAGTTTTCCGAGCCTGCACTATCGCCTGTTTTTGCCTGCACGATGTGCCTGTAGCCAATAATGCCCCTGCAAAAAATAATGGCAGCAAAAACTTTTTATATTGTATGCCCTGCATGATGTAAGTTGTTTATCTTATTTCAAATATCCTTTCCAGTTCTACCCGTAAATCCGTTAGCTGTTGTAATATTTCCAAGTATTCAAGCGATGCCTTGTTTAAAGAATCCCATGCTTCAAAAAGCGCAGTTAACTGTTCTGTATTTTGCTGGTAGCCTGATTGGATTACCTGATAATTCTTTCTTACTGCGGGCAGGATATTTTCTTCAAAAAGCGCCACCTGTCTTTTTTTGGAATCAAGTTCCTCGCTTGTGCCGGCAGCCATACCGGATGATTCGTTCAGCAACATTTCTTTCTGCTTGGCTAGGGCTTCTGATTTCCATTTAAGGCTTTCTATGGTTGCTTTCGACATCCGGTTAGCCCTTCCGATAGGTATCCTTGCCATGCCCATCAAAGTATATTGCATAGGCAGCCCGGCAAAGCCTAACATGTTCTCATACCTTATCCCAAATTCAGGTTTTGTCTTTTGTTTTTCTGCTATCTGTTGCAAGGCCGTCAACGCTATGTCCCTGTCTATTGCCCTAATATCGCTCCGGTTTATTAAATGGTTTGTATCAACTGATAAAGCAGTAAAATCGTTTATAGAAAAAGCCGTATCGATTTCGAATGGCGCATGCTTATCCCTGTTCATAAGCGTGTTCAGTTGTATGCGTTTTTGGGCTGCTTCATTGTCCAGTGCTATCCTGTTATTAAGGAGGTTGCCTACTGCAGCTTTGGCTTTATAATAAGCGCTCATCCTATCAAGGCTGTTGCGGTACTTTATCTCCGCATCTTTTAGCATCAATTCCAGCAGGTTCTTATTTTCATCCAGCAGGCTTATTTTTCTTTTGATGAAGAGCCAGCCGTAGAAGTCTTTTTTAGCCGCCGCATACAATTCGTTAAGGCTGAATTTTTTCCTTTCCTTATCTGCTGCCGACATGCCCTTCATGTAAGCCTCCTCTGCATCCTGCTTTTTTTTGTTAGGGAACATTTGTTGTACAGATACCATGTACTGCCCCATGCCCGGCGTGCCATCAGCGCCTTTTTTCCAGAGGCCGGTATTGTAAGGCGCCATCCATAAGCCGGTGCCAAACTCAGTGGGCATCCAGCTTCTGGCACCTTTGGCGGCTTCGTCCATTGCCCTTATCTGTGCTTCGTATATTTTCGCTACAGGGTTGGAGCTGTCTATCGCATGGATAATTTCTTCCATACCCATTATTTTTTGAGCGGTTGAGGTACTGCTTGCCGTTAAAAACAGCAATGCTATAATGGTAGTTTTTTGCATGCTTAGTGTTTTATTTCAGTGATATCTATCTTGCCAAATTTTCTTAGTTCATATTCTTTTGTCATTAAAAAAATCAACGGCGTAACTAATAGTATGTGCGTTGCGGATGTAAGCACGCCGCCTATCATCGGCAGCACAATGGGCTTCATCACATCGCTGCCTACGCCTGTGCTCCATAGGATGGGTATCAATGCAAACAGCGAAACACATACAGTCATTATCTTAGGGCGCAATCTTTTCGCAGCGCCTGCAATCACATATTCCCTAATGTGTTCTTTGGTAATAGTGTCTTTTGAATTTCCCTTCAGGGTTACTAATTGCTGCATGGCATCGTTGAGGTAAATAACCATTACGATACCTGTTTCCACTGCCAAGCCAAACAAAGCTATAAAGCCTACCGCTACGGCAACGGAAAGGTTGACTCCCCAAAAATAAATCATCAATGCGCCGCCAATAAGTGCGAAGGGGATAGAGATGAGGCTGAAAAAAGCTTCCCTTGCGGAATGGAATGCGAAGTACATGCACATAAATATAATGAGCAGTACTACAGGCAATATCAGCTTCAATGTTTTTTCGCTCCGTATCAGGTTTTCGTACTGTCCGCTCCATTCCACAAAATATCCTTTAGGTAGTTTGCCCACCATCTTATCCAGGTTTATCTTCGCATCTTCTACTGTGCCGGCAAGGTCACGCCCCCTTACATTAAATAGTACTGTGCCTCTTAACATTGCATTTTCCGAATTTATCATCGGCGGGCCTTCACTTATTTTTATGTCTGCCACAGCCGATAAAGGGATAGGCCCGGAAGACATTGTTTGCACCTGCAATTGTTTTAGTAATTGGATGTTGCTCCTGAAATCCTGCCCAAACCTTGCATTCACAGAAAACCTTTGCCGTCCTTCTATGGTGGTGGTCAGCTTCATGCCGCCAAGCGCACTTTCTATCAGCGTATTTACGTCGTCAATGCTAAGCCCATACCTTCCTATCTCGTCCCGCTTCATGGTGATGTCTATGTATTTACCTCCGGTTATCGGTTCTACATATAAGTCCTTCACGCCACTGGTACCTTGCAGCGCCTGCCTTATTTTTTGTGCAAACACGTTGATGGTATCCAAATTTTGCCCGTAAACTTTTATGCCCACATCTGTACGTATGCCTGTAGAAAGCATGTTGATACGGTTGATGATCGGCTGCGTCCATCCATTGGTTACGCCCGGTATCTGCAGTTTGCTGTTAAGCTCGTCTATCAATTTTTCTCTTGTGGTGCCTGCCCTCCATTCGCTCTTTGGCTTTAAGGTAACGATGGTCTCTATCATGCTGATGGGCGAATTGTCTGTGGCAGTATTGGCACGCCCTGCCTTGCCTAATACATGTGCTACTTCGGGCACCGACTTTATCAGTTTATCCTGCACCTGCAATATCCTTTTCACTTCTGAGTTGGATACATCTGGCAGCGTTACCGGCATAAATAAAATGGAGCCTTCATCTAGCGCCGGCATAAATTCCCTGCCCAGGCTTATCACCAGCGGGATGCTTATCAGCAAGGCGATAATATTGATAGCAATGGTTGTCTTTCGCCATTTGATGCATCCTCTTATCACCGGCTCGTACATCCTTTCAAGAAAACGGTTGATAGGGTTTGCCTGCTCGCTCCTAAACCTGCCTTTCATAAAAAAAGATATCAGCACCGGGGCTAAAGTAAGCACCAGCACTGCATCTACTATCATAATAAAACTTTTGGTGTAGGCAAGCGGGCCAAATAATTTCCCTTCTTGGCCAGTAAGTAAAAATACCGGCAGGAAGGAGGCTATGATGATAATAGTTGAAAAGAATACGCCCCTTGAAACCTGCTTGCATGCCCGTTCTATAATACTCATGCGGATATCCTGGGGTATGGCAGGGTAGTCTTTTTTGTGTATAATTTTTTTGTTGGATTGCATGTTATATTTTTTTATTGGCAGGGTCGTTCTGCCAGGCGGAAAGGTTACGGTAAGCGTTTTCGCTCATGATGATGCCATTGTCTACTATAACGCCAATGGCAAGTGCAATGCCTGTGAGCGACATGATGTTGGACGATATGCCAAAAGCATTGAGCAGGATAAAACTTATTGCGATGGTAACAGGTATCTGTATGATGATGCTCAATGCGCTGCGCCAGTGCAGCAGAAAAAACAACACGATGATGGATACGATGGCTATCTCTTCCACAAGTTTTTCCTTGATGGTTTTAATGGCGGCTTCTATAAGCGTGCTCCGGTCATAAGCCACCTTAAACGTTACGCCTTCCGGTAAGCCTTTCTCTACTTCCTTCATCTTTTCTTTTACGGCATTTATTACCTTGTCTGCATTTTCGCCGTACCGCATTACCACTATGCCGCCTACCGCTTCGCCTTCGCCATCGGTATCAAAAATACCTAAGCGCTGGTCTGCCCCCATCTGTACGGTGGCTATATCTTTTACCCTAACGGGGATGCCGTTGATGTTGGACACGGCGATGTTTTCTATGTCGGGCAAATTCTTGATGTAACCCAGCCCACGGATGATATAAGCCATGTCCGACATCTCGAATTTACGTCCGCCCACATCGTTGTTATTGGCTTTTACCTTGCTCATAACCTCCATCATAGAAATGTTGTAGAACTGTAATTTAAGCGGGTCAATCACTATCTGGTATTGTTTTTCAAAGCCCCCGAAAGAAGCTACTTCAGCAACGCCCGGCACCGTCTGCAATCCAAACTTTATGTACCAGTCCTGCAGCGCCCTTTGCTCGCCAAGGTCCATGCCCTTTGCATTGAGCGTGTACCAGAAAACATGCCTACGCCTGTACCATCCGGGCCAAGGGTAGGCGCTATGCCTTCGGGCAATAAGCGTTGTGCATAGCTAAGTCTTTCAAGCACCCTCGTCCTTGCCCAGTAAATGTCTGCATCATCATCAAAAACAATATACACAAAGCTCATCCCAAACATGGATGTGCCTCTTATGTTCTTTACTTTAGCAATGCCTTGCAGGTTGCTTACCAGCGGATAGGTAACCTGGTCTTCTATTACCTGCGGGCTCCTGCCCATCCATTCGGTGAATACAATTACCTGGTTCTCTGACAAATCTGGGATGGCATCGATAGGGTTTTTGTTGATGGAAAAGATGCCCCATGCAAGCAGCCCCGCCGCAATTAGCAGCACTATAAGCCGGTTGCGCAAAGAAAATTCTATTAGCTTATGTACCATTTGTTAGTTGTTGTTTTATCTTTCTTATTGCCTTTGAGCTGTATGCCCCATGTAATTTTCACTCATTAAAAAATCAATACAGTAAAGCCTATCCTGATATTTTTTGATGGAATCAGAAAATAATAGTGAATGGAGCCGCTACTAAAAACAGGAGATATGGATGATGCAAATACCCGGCTATAATAAATTGCACAGCGTTGCAACCAGCCTGGGGCATTACAATCAAATGAATGAGTAAGTTGTATGCAAAGGAATTTAAAAAATCAAATACGGTAAACAGCGCAAAAAATATAGATTGGGATACCATGAAGGGTGGGCGGCGCATTGCCGGCATAAAAAATATCCGTTGGCTGAGCGGCCACCGGCATTATCTGGAACAAAGTTGGATGGAAAAGAATGCTGGTAAAATATCTATCAGGACTGATTATGCTATCGGCTGCAACATGAGAATCTTTTACTTGGAGGCTTTTAAATTTTGTTTGGCAACATCCGCTTTTTTCATTGCCTTTTGAACACTGTCCTGTAGCATTTTGCACCATGCTAAGATGTGTGTACTTGACTTTGCCGCAACAATAGAACTGTTTTATCCCGATGCCTAAAGAGGAAAGGACGTAAACGCAGGCCAATAATATGAGGGCAATTTTTTTCATTTTTGTATTATAAATATACCGCTTATTTTTAAAGGGCCCTAAGATTTATTGAGCGTTGCAAGCGGACTAGTTTCCGGATTTATACAAATATATTTGTTACGGATATTGCTTCAATTGTGTTTGGCTTCACTTATATTCACTATAAACTCCGAAATAACTTTATAGGATTATTCATCTTTAACCCGGTTAATTTTTCACCCTTAACAAGCTGGCATTAATAGCCACTACTACAGTACTTAAAGTCATCAATCCTGCACCCATTGCAGGCGTAAGCATGATATGCCAATTATATAAAACACCTGCTGCCAGGGGCAGCGCTATTACATTATAGCCCGTAGCCCATATTAAATTTTGTATCATTTTCCGGTACGTGGCTTTGCCAAATAAAATGAGGCTCACAATATCTTTTGGGTTGCTGTTTACTAAAATTATCCCGGCCGTTTCGGCAGCTATATCGCTTCCGCTGCCAACCGCAATCCCTATATCTGCCTGTGCCAATGCAGGTGCATCGTTTATGCCATCACCCGTCATCGCAACAAATTCTCCGCTGCGTTGCAATTCTTTTATTTTATCTAATTTTTGGGCGGGCAATACTTCTGCAAAAAAACTATCCAGCCCTAAAGCTGCGCTTACACTTTTTGCAACTTTATTATTATCGCCGGTTAGTAATATGGATTTGATTTTGTTTTCTTTTAAAGTTTGTATTGCCCCGGCAGATTCAGGGCGTATCTCATCCGACAGTGCGATGTAGCCAGCCAGCTTATCATTCACCAGTAAAAATACAACTGTCTCCGTATCGTTGGCTGCAAAGCCATCCGGCACGCCGATATTTTTTTCTTTTAAATAACCAGGGCTTACTACCAGTATTTGTTTGCCTTCTAGCGTAGCCTCAACACCTTTACCGGTAATGGCCTTAAAATTTTCAGTTGCAGGAATAGTGATGGATAGGTCTTTAGCTTTTTGTAAAATACCAGTAGCAATAGGATGTTCAGATTGTTGCTCCAGCGAAGCTGCCAGGCGGATGACCTCATTTTCATTGAACTCTTTTTGCAACGAAATAATTTTCGATACTTCAAATTTACCCACGGTCAATGTCCCCGTTTTATCAAATACGATAGTGGTTATTTTTCTGGCGTTTTCAAATGCCGTCCTGTTCTTGATGAGCAAGCCATTTTTTGCAGATAAAGCAGTTGATTTTGCCACCACTAAAGGCACCGCTAAACCCAGGGCATGAGGGCAACAGATTACTATTACCGTCACCATCCTTTCCATGGCGAATGCCAACGATTGCCCGGTTAAATACCAATATAAAAATGTACCAAGGCCTGCTACGATTGCAATAACCGTTAACCATTTTGCAGCCGTATCTGCCAGTAACTGGGTTTTTGACTTTGATTTTTGCGCATCATCCACCAGCTTTATAACCTGCGACAAATAGGAGTCTTTAGAAGCATGGGATACTTTTACTTTTATAGAGCCATTTCCATTTAAAGCACCAGCAATCACTTTTTCGCCCACCACTTTTTTAACAGGCTTGCTTTCGCCCGTAAGCATGCTTTCATTGAGGTAGCTTTCTCCTTCTGTTATTATGCCATCGGCGGCTACTTTTTCGCCAGGCTTCACTAAAATAATATCATCCTCTTTTAGTGTTTCGGTCTTTACATCATGTACCATATCAGGCATAACCATGTGTGCATCGGCTGGCATCAACTGCACTAATAATTCTAATTCTTTAGATGCTCCCGCAACAGATTTCATTTCTATCCAATGCCCTAAAAGCATTATCAGTATCAGTGTTGCCAATTCCCAAAAGAAGTCCATCCCCTGCAAGCCAAATACTATCGCTACGCTATAGATGTAGGCAACTGTAATAGCAAAGCCAATTAAAAACATCATACCGGGATTTTTTGTTTTTACTTCATCTACCAGCCCTTTTAAGAAAGGCCAGCCACCATAAAAAAATACCACCGTTGATAAAGCAAACAAAATATATTTGGAACCTGTAAACTGCCAGTTTACTCCTAAGAATTGTTGGATCATCATTGATAAAAGCATGACGGGGACGGTAAGTGCCAGCACAACAAAAAAACGCTTTTTAAAATCTGCGATCATCATATTGTGGCTATGCCCTTCCATACCCATTTTAGGGTTGCCACCATGGTGCATGTTGCCGTGGTTCATTTTACTGTGGCCCATGTTGGCATCATCTTTTTGCTCGGCCTTTTTAGTTAAATTATTTGTTGATCCTTCATCCATCTTACCCATGTCCATTTTTTGTTCCATGATTTTTTTATTTTCTAAAGAATAATTGTATAAATCGAAGAAGCAGTGTATCTATTTGTATTAAATTAAAAAAATTACCTGCAAGAAAGATTGAAAATTTGCTCACTGGCAATGCCGACAAAAGGCTTTCACAAGCGGGCGCATAATAAGCCGGCCCTATCTTCGCCTTCACTCTAAAAAATGATCAGTGAAAATATTTATCAGGTACATATTTTCTTATGCAGCTTCATGAAAAACTTTTCATAAAATTTATTGAAGCCTATTTATTATTTTCTTTAAAAAGCCAATTTATTTTATACATTTTATGAAAATTATCATAGGTGTACAATTCCTTGTCTTCTTTAAAATTCGCATCCAACGCATCATGGAAAGGATGATTATCAGGAGATATATTTTTTAGGTTGGTCAATGTAAGTTGCTGCAAAATAGTATTTGGCCCGTATCTAAAATAGTATTTAGGTGTATAATTTAGTGCGTCTTTGGGCGAGTGTGAAGCATGTACATACTTATAAATTTTGATATCTTCGCCCGAGTTAATAACAATATAGCCCATTTTTTTTGTTGCAGTGGTGGTGGTCAACTGTTTTTTTTGGGCAGTTGCATTTATTGACATAAAAACTCCGGCAATAAACAGTGTAATTAAAAGTAATTTGTTCATCTTATTTATTTTTAGTTTTGCAAAATTGTTGCAGTAAAACTAAAGCTATATTGCTTCGATGTCAATGATACCAATCATATTAATAAATGAGCATCATCATTTGCCATCTTCACCCTAAATGTTTAAATAACTTTTGGCTATCATTTTGCGAGCGGAGAGAAATGTTTACAAATGTTATTATGTGTAGTGCGAACAATATATTTTTTACTTCATTAATGTAGAATTTCTATAACAAAAAACGGCAGGGTGCAAGCACATCCCTGCCGTTATCTTTACGCTGCCATTTTTATACATTCTTCTGCGCATTCCCTACAGGCAGCTGCACAGGTTTTGCAATATTCCATCCTCATTTGGGTATGTTTTTCGCATTCATCAGCACAGGCGTTGCATACCTCGGTACATTCTTTTAATAGATGTTTGCCATGTTGCGAACCTCTTGCAATTAATGAGGCAGTAAGAGCGCAGATGTCCGCACAATCAATAGTAAGCTTAATACATTGTGCCAGGTTTTTTACATCCTGTTCATCAAGACAGGCTGTTGCACAATGGTTGCATTCCGATGCGCAATTACTGAGTGCAACCAATAATTGTTTGTTTTATTGATGAGCCATTTTTTTAGGTTTACTGTTTTTTTAAATTGTCCGGTTACATCTTCATGCCAGCCATCTTTTTCGATGTTTTTTTTATTTTCATAGCTACTAATGCCATTCCGCATTTTGGGCATTTGCCTGGTTTGTCCATTACTACTTCAGGGTGCATGGTACAAGTGTACTTTTTTGCTGTTGTCATTTTGTGATGATGCGTACTGCTTTTTTTAGTACTGTCCTGAGCGGTTGCGGCAATGCCTGCTGTTAATACAACTGCCAAAATAATGATTGTTTTTTTCATTTTGTTTTGATTTTAGGTTTAAAAAATAATTGATACATTAATAAGTTATTGTGAAACCTGCGCCCAGCCCCATATCGCTATCATAGTGGGAAGAAAGGTTAAAATATTTGGTAATGATGTAACGCATGCCAAGCGCATACTCCTTATCGGTATTAACCATAAAATTACCCCGAAGCCTTGGTGTCAAGGGTATATCTTCTCGGCTGAATTGAAAACGCATCTTGCCATAAAGGTCGGCCCTAAATTCGGATATAATATTCATTGGCAATAAATACTGGATACCTGCCGTAATTGTGCTGCGGTTATTTTTATTGTTTTTTTGGCCAAGCATATTGTAGGTATCACTGCCAAAAATATTACGCCCCATTATACCTTTTTTTATTTCCTCGCCATTAGGGCTTAATTTTTTATAATGGTAATCATATCCAATAAACGGCCTCCACCATTGCATCCTGCCAAGGTATCGCCCAACAGTTGTTTCGCTCTCTTCGCCATGCTCTGGGTGAAGGCCCAGGTGCCACGCCGTCGCAATGGTATTGCGTGTGTTAGACAGCATAACCATGCCATCACTTCCGTTACTTTCCAAGCCTATCTTTGCCATTGAATGATAATGCCGGTCATCAGCATTTAACCCACGTTTTGCTATTTTGGCATTGGTAATATCTGTTTTTTCGGTCAAGCTATCCTGGTAACTAAATACGCGGCCCATGCCACTCATCATGTGGTATAAAATATGGCAGTGGAAAAACCAGTCCCCGCCCTGCTCTGTGGCAGCAAATTCTATGGTGTCCCGTTCCATAGGCATAATATCTATTATATTTTTCATCACAGCATATTCCCCTTGCCCGTTCAGCAGCCTGAAGTCGTGCCCGTGCAGGTGCATAGGGTGGCGCATCATTGTATTATTGTACAGGATGATCCTAACATTTTGGCCTTTTTTTATCAGTATCTTATCTGCTTCAGAAACAACTTTATTATCTAAGGTCCATACATACCGGTTCATGTTGCCGGTAAGGTTAAAGCTTATAGTTTTAAATTGCCCCGGGCGTAAAGTTGTTTTTTGCGGTGCCCTTAGCATAGCATAATTTAAGGTAATAATATCACTGCTGGTGTTACCCATATCCATTCCCTTCATACTATTATCAGTCCTCTTCATGCCGTCCATTTCCACCGCTTTGCTTTTACCTGTATTAGTTTGCCCTTTACTGCCAATGGTATTTTCTGCCATACTTTTATTGGCCATGTCCATTCCTTTCATTTGGCTGCTTCTATAATTGTCCATTTTATTTGTGCCTGCTCCATTGCCGCCTTCAATCTCCTGGACCTTGCTGTTTTTTTCATAACCCGTAATTTCCGGGTACATAACGGAATTCATATCCATAGTTTGGTTCGCCATCTGCATGCCCTCCATTGGTACCATATTGCCCTGCATATCCATCATTTCATTCATCATCTTCATACCGGCAAAGTATTTAAGTGTGGGTAGTTTTGCCGCTGGAACTTTTGGCCCGTTGCCCAGCCATAGCGAGGCTGATTTAGTGCGGTCTTCAGGGGTAACTAAAAATTCATAACTTTTATTTTCGGGGATGGTTACCACCACATCATAGGTTTCCGATACCGCAATTAACAGCCTGTCTACTTCTACCGGGTCTACATCATTTCCATCGGTAGCTACTACTGTTATTTTACCGCCCGAATAGGTAAGCCAAAAATAGGTAGAGGCACCGCCATTTGCAATACGTAGCCTTACTTTATCCCCTGCCTTAAACTCTGTGTGGATGCTTTTAGGTTGGCCGTTTATTAGGAACGCATCATAGGCTATATCGCTAACATCCATCGACAGCATACGTTTCCATTCGTTGGAAAGCTTAGTTTTTAAATGGCCGCCTTTGATAGCTTCGGAATAACTTTGGATGGTGTTTTTTCTAATACCGAACCAATCCGTTTGGTTATGAAGGCTGCGGTTTACTTCCATAGGGCCCATGCCTATCCAATCGCTCAACACAACAGGTATGGTTGGTATATCCCATTCCTTTCTTTTATTCATGATAAACGCTCCATACATGCCGATCTGTTCCTGCAAGCCTGAGTGGCTGTGGTACCAATGCGTTCCATGCTGAACAATAGGAAACTTGTAGAGGTAGCTTGTGTGGGGCATAATAGGCATTTGTGTAAGAAAGGGCACACCATCATACCGATTAGGTAAAAACAAGCCATGCCAGTGCATTGTTGTTTCTTCATTCAATTGGTTGTGTACCCAAATTTCTGCCGTATCGCCTTCGGTAAAGGTTAAAGTAGGCATAGGTATCTGCCCATTTACCGCAATGGCTTTTGTAGGTTTTTTTCCAAATGTTACGGTAGTATCACGAACGTACAGATCGTAACGGACCGTATGCGGGGCATTGGTATTGACAATAGTTTTTATGCGGCTTACATCCGCTTTCGGCATCGGCATATCGCCCATGTTATCCATCGGCATATCTTTCATATCCATTTTTTTGCCTTTTGCGGTATCCTTCATGGCCATCTTGTCCATTGCCCTTTTGCTTGTATCCACACCTTGTTTAGCGGCCTCATCGGGTAGTTTCATTTCATTATCTTTTAGTTCAGCACCCTTTTGCTGTTTTGGTTTTTCCTTTACCAGCTTCATGCCACATTTAGGGCAATTCCCTGGCTTGCCTGCATGAATTTCCGGATGCATTACACAAGTGTATGTAACTGTCTGGGGCTGACGTTTTGTTTGTTTGTTGCCTATATCCATGCCTTTCATATCCTGCGCCGTTGCAAAGGAATAAATTGCAAGCATAAGCACTATTAATTGTAATTTTTTCATATCATTAAGTTTAGGCCGTGTATATCCTGTTTTACAATTTTATCCGGCTTTTTTTGTATTACTTTTATTTTCTTTTTTTCTAACCGATGTTTAGGTCATTCAATGCTATCTTTTGCAGCTAACGCCCAATCAGTTAACTTTTTTTTATCCTGCGTATTTAGCCTTGCATCCTTATGCATCATTGTGTAAGAGGACAATGGCATGGAACCTTCCTGAATGCTGGTTACAATCGACCTTAATTTATTGGCTTGTTTTCTTTTTGAGTAAGTACCAAATTCGCTAAAGTTCAAATTGGCTTTTCCATTGCTTATGTGGCTTGCCATCATCCATCCCATTGGTTGTAAGTATGTATACAAGGGGTAGCGGGTGTTATTGCTATGGCAATCATAGCAGGCTATTTTTAATATAAGCAACACACTATCAGGCACGCTTACCGCTTTGGTTATATCTGCAGCCAACAGCAGCACGCTGCTATTGCGGGCAGGCTGTATAAACTGTATAACAGTAAATAAAATTAACAGCACCAACATTATTTTTTTGTAGCGTTTCATGCTATTTAATTTCTTCTTTTAAAGTACCGCAAGCAGGCATCTTTTTGCCGAGGTATGGGTTTTTAATTTCTTTGGTCTCACTAAGCCATGCAGCTCCTTTTTTGTTGTTGTACATCGGGCAAAAATCCTGGTATAAGGCTTGCCCTGCACCAAATGCTTTAACCATATCGTACATGTCTTTGCTAAGCATGTCAAAATGTTCCCTTTGGTGTTCCAGCTTATCAGCATTATTGCCAATGTGTTCAGCCATTTCTTTTGCATCATCAAACAGTCCGTCCCAAATTTTCTTTTGTGCTGCTGTTAAAGGCGCTTCCGGCATTTTATCCATCGATACAACAAAGGCATTGCCTGCACTTGCGGCATCCTTTCCATTATCGTCAGCCAATGCATTTTTTATTTGCAGGTATTGGCTTACCATACCCTGCATCACGGTATTAACGGTGGGGCTTTTAGTAATTGCCGCCGGGGCATTTCTTGGCACGGAATTATTTTCTTGTGCTGCCGCATCCATCCTTTTATTTTCTCCGTTTTGATGTTTGTTTCCATTGCAGGCCGCTAAAATTGTGGTGGCTATTGCAAGGCAAATAAGTA
>JANXVN010000105.1 GCA_025351645.1 Ferruginibacter sp. | reverse complement strand
TTTTAGAGGCAAATCCACACGCATACTAATCAACGGACGCCCAAGTAATTTAAACGGTGAAGATTTAAAAACAATGCTTACCAATATGCAGGCCAGCAATATTGAAAAGGTAGAAATATTGCCTAATCCATCTGCGAAGTACGATGCCCAAGGTGGTTCTGTCATCAACATTATCCTTGCTAAAAGTAAATTGTTTGGTACTAACTACGTATTGACTACGGGCATTGGAACGGGAAAGTATGTGAGCGAAAATACCGGGCTTGATATTAACTACCGCAATAAAAATATGAATTTGTATGGTGGTTATACTTTTGAACATAATCAACAATATTACCAAACCAACAGCATTCGCTATTTAACGGAGAGCCAGCTAAAAGCTGACGAGTATGATGTAAGAAAGCGTAATAACAATGGCTATAAATTGGGGCTGGATTATGACATCAATGATAAAAGTAATTTTGGTTTTTTAATAAATGGTTACGTAAATAGCAGGGATAGGAAAGTAGATAATAAATCCATCTTACATTATGATAAAAATATTTTTGATTCTACTTCAACAGTTTATACTACAGGAAAATCCGTAATTAATAGCCCCAGCATGAATGTATATTATAAAGCTGTCCTTGATACTGCGGGAAAAGAATTGACATTGAACGCTGACTACATGCACTATGGCAAGCAATGGGACGACAATTTTACCAATAACTATTATGATGCAAAAGGGCAGGAATATATAATGCCTGATTACCTGAAAGATAATTCTCCCGCAAAAATAAAAGTGTATTCTTTTACGGCAGATTATGTACAGCCAACCAAAAAGGGGAGCCTTGAAATGGGCGTAAAAACTTCTTATACCATTACGGACAACGATGTGTTTTGGCAAAGCAACAATGGTACTGGATGGCTTACCGACCAGGGCAAGACAAACCATTTTATTTATAAAGAAAATGTAAATGCGGCGTACGTAAATTATACCCGCATATTTAAAAAATGGAACTTAGTAACCGGCTTACGTGTGGAGCAAACTAATACCATCAGTAATTCCATTACAGCTAATCAAAAAAATAAAAATAGTTATGTTGATTTCTTTCCGAACATTGGTGTGACCTATACCAAAAATGATAATAATGTTTTCGGTTTTTCCTATAGAAAAAGTATTAACCGTTTTGGTTTTGATGTAGTTAATCCATTTATTATTTATGAAAACAAGTATGCTTACAGTCAGGGAAACCCCAATATTAAACCAGAAATTTATCATACTGCAGAGGTTAGCTATACCTATAAGCAAGCCTATTCTATTACGCTGGATTATATGCACGGAATAAAGACTTTAGGAGAAATATATTTGGCAGGTGGTAACAATGTTACTATTTCCAGCTATGCAAATTATAATACTTCCAATGTTTTTTACATCTCCTTTTCTGCCAATAAAAGCATTACAAAAAATTGGGATATTAGCTTTAGCCCTATGTATGGTTACATTTCTTTAAAGAATGGCGTGGAAAATGTTTCAACAGGTACCGATAAAAAAAAGTTGATAAGCCAGCTATCCTGTAACAATACTTTTTCCTTTAATAAAACGTGGGTACTTGAATTGTCTGCTGTGTATATAAGCCCATTTCAGTATGGAAGCTACTCCACAAAAACTATGTTTAGTTCAGATTTTGGAGTTAGTAAAACCATCTTAAAAAATAAAGGAAATTTAAAAGTTAGTGTGAGCGATGTTTTTAACACACTTAGCTACAATAAAGAGTTGAACTATGCAGGTATATTAACGGCATTGAAAGATAAGCCAGAATCAAGGTTTGTGAATGTAACCTTCAAGTATAAGTTTGGTAATAAAAACATAAAAGAAAAAATTCAGAGAGATTCAAAAATGAGCGATTTGAAAAATAGAATACAATAAAATAATTTCTTTTGGCCGAAAGAATAAGGGGATTCCGAAAACCTTTAAAAAGAGTAGTAAATAATTAAAAATTAAATAAATAATTATGAAACCAAAATAAAAATTTAAGCAAGAAAAAATTGATGCTTATTTAAGAAAGAATAGCGACTCTTTCAGGAGATCAAATTAAAAATATTATTGGTGGAGCCGACTCACTTGGAGGATCTAAAAATAGTACGCAACATAAATTAACTTGTACTTGGTGCACATATACAAGTGGCACGCCAAAAACACAGAAATAGTCTGACTGGTAATGTATAGTAAGCTGCATTTTATTTGTATCTTACTATATTATAAATACATATTTTTTGTAAATGAAAGAGGGCTATAAATATTAAGCCTTAGACTAGCAATTATTTGAGCATTTGAACTGAATTGAGGAGTACCTAAATTTATAATAATAAAAAATTATGAATAATTTTTCAAAAAAAATAATAATATATGTTAGTGGCAGATTGCTGTTTTTTAGCATACTTTTTTTAGGAAACTTTTTAGGTGTATTAAAAGCACAATCTCC
>JANXVN010000006.1 GCA_025351645.1 Ferruginibacter sp. | reverse complement strand
ATTAGTTAGTATACGTGGTGCTCAAAATCCATTGTATGTAGTAGATGGTATCCCCATGTTAAGCGAAAGTAATTCTTCCTTATCCACCTCATTTAATACTACCGGTGAAGAAGTTGGGCAGGGGCAAAATTTAAGTTCCATATCCGATATAAATCCTGATGATATTGAGTCTATCGAAATATTAAAAGACCCGTCATCTGCTGCTATTTATGGGGCAAGGGCTTCAAATGGTGTTGTTTTGGTAACCACAAAAAAGGGTAAATCAGGTAAAACTACCATGGATTTTAATACCTACACCGGTAACCAGCAAATAGCAAAAAAAATAAAGTTTATGAACGCTACCCAGTTTGTAAATATGATAGAAGAAGCAAGGGCCAACGATTTTAAAGTGTATACTGCCGATAATAATGCGTTTGGCCCTGGCTTTGACCCAACCCAGCTTACCAGTCCGCTGGCGTATAAAGCCGGCACTACAAATACGGTTTGGTTAGATCAGATTTTTAGGACGGCGCCCATCAGTAATTATGTTTTAAGCCTAAAGGGTGGCAACGAAAAGACAAAGTTTTTCATGAGTGCCGGCTACTTTGACCAGACGGGTATTGTGATAGAAAATTTTTTTAAAAGAATGAATGCAAGGATAAATGTGGAGCATGCTGTTAATAATAAATTTACAGTTGGTACCAACCTTGCCATGTCTAAAAGTACCAACAGGCGTAGTTTTAATGATGATACCTATAGTGGTGTAGTAACTAATGCCATTGGTGCATCGCCCTTAATGCCGGTGTACGATGCGCAGGGAAAGTATGCAAAATTCGAAAATTATGAAGTGAGTTGGATATCTGATAATCCGGTAAAATCGGCACACGAAATAAGGGGCTATACAGATGCTTACCGCTTTATGGGTTCTGTATTTGGAGAGTATAAGTTTACAGATAATTTAAAATTTAAAACTTCTTTTAGTGCAGATTATGCGGCTTTAAATGACAAGCTTTTTTTATCGCCCATAACCACAGATGGTGCTCCCATTGGTGGGCGTGCTACAAAGGCAAATTTTACAAGCATTACCTGGCTTAACGAAAATATTTTTTCTTATCAAAAAACAATGGGTAAAAATACTATTGGTGCCCTGGCAGGTTTTACACAGCAAGGCACTACTTCAGATAGGAATGCTACATCAGGACAAGGCTTTCCATTGGGCAGTTCGTTAACGGATGTTTCGGTTGCTGCAGTTATCACCCGTATTGCTGTACCACCGGGCGGAAGTAATCGCCTTCATTCTTATCTGGCAAGATTAAATTATGATTATGAGGGTAAATATTTATTGAGTGCTACTTTTCGTGCGGATGGCTCAAGCAGGTTTGCACAAGGAAAACAGTTTGGGTATTTCCCCAGTATAAGTGCCGGGTGGAATGTGCATAAAGAAAAGTTTATGGAAAATAGTAAGGTACTAACAGCCTTAAAAATAAGGGCAAGTTATGGCTATACCGGAGATCAGGAAATTGGCGATTACCAAAACAAACCTTTATGGCAGCCTGTAGTTTACAATGGCCAATCGGGCCTTAGCCCAAAACTAATTATTGACCCTAATTTAACATGGCAAAAAAATAAAGGCTTTGATGCAGGAATAGATTTTGAATTTTTAGGAGGTGCTGTCAGCGGCTCGGCAGATTATTTTTTAAACACCCGTACAGATCTGCTGAACTATGTGCCTGTTGCAGGTTCTACAGGTTTTGCAAATTTACTTACTAATGGTGGTTCTGTAGAAGATAAGGGCTGGGAATTTAATATAACCAGTAGGAACATCAATACTAAAAATTTTAAATGGACCACTAATTTTAATATTACCTACCAAAAAAATACCTTATTAAAAACTCCGGTAAATAATCAGTTACTGAGTGCTTTTAACGATTTAAGCCCTACACATATTTTACAGGTAGGCCAAGCAATTGGCAGTTTTTGGGGTATTAAATACCAGGGTGTAAATAAACAAACCGGCGACCCGATATACGAGGATATAAATAAAGATGGTGCCATAAATTCCGGCGATGCTCAATTGCTTGGCCATGCCAGGCCCGATTATTTCGGTGGAATTACAAATAGCTTTAAATATAAAAATTTGGAGTTAACGGTGGCCGGCCAATTTAGCCTGGGCAATAAAGTATATAATCTTATAAGGCCTGTATGGGAAAGTTTAGGATATAGCAATGGAGGTGGTTTATCACAGGTGTTTTCAAATAATGCGCTTTATTCACTCAATCGCTGGCAAAAGCCTGGCGACGTAACGGATGTTCCCCGCTTTTCGTTTATCAATAAAAATTATATTGAAAACTCCAGTATGTTTTTAGAAGATGCTTCGTTTTTTAGGATACGCACTGTGAACCTTAGCTATACATTTAATAAGAAAATTATAAAATTTGTAAATAACGTTCAGGTGTATGCGCAGGTGCAAAATTTGTACGTATTTACTAAGTACAAAGGGTTCGATCCTGAAGTAAGTTCAAATGGTGGAAACCTTGATAAGACTGCCGGTGTTGATTATGCGGCTTATCCGCAAGCCCGTACGGTTACTTTTGGACTTAACCTTAGTTTTTAATTTTTAAAATTACAACGCATGAAATTTCTACTAAAATATAGCCTGCTTCTTATCTTAACAACAATACTTATATCCTCTTGCCAAAAGCTGGATGTAAGCTCGCCCAATGATGTACCTACAAGCGAGGTTTTTAAAAATGCAGATGGCCTTCGGTCTGCCGTTATTGGCATGTACAGCACCATGCAGGTAAGGGATTATTACGGGGCGTTTTACCCGTTGATGGCCGATTTAAATAGCGATGCGCTAACGCAGGGTGGATATGATGTGAGTGCTTTAAATGAAATTGCCCAGCACGCAATTAACTCTACTAATATTTATGCTGAGCACATGTATGTGGCCATGTATAAAACGATTGCAACCGCAAATGCAATTTTACAATCAGTTGATGGTTTAACAGATGCCGGCCTGGCTGATGATGAAAGAAAAACAATTAAAGCACAGGCTTTAGCTATAAGGGCAATGGCTCATTTTGATTTATTAAGAATGTTTGGTTACCATTGGGACCTTAGTTCACCCCTGGGCATTCCACTGGTTTTAAAGGTGCAGGCATCCAAAGATATTGTAGCAAGAAGCACGGTGGCAGACAGTTATACCGCAATTATAAAAGACCTTACTACTGCAAATGGTTTAATGCCACAAACTTTTTTAGACCCTAAATATGCCAATGCCATTTATATAAAAGCCTTGTTGGCAAGGGTTTATCTCTATAAAAAAGATATGGCCAATGCGGCTGATTTTGCCGGGCAGGTAATTACAAACGGAACGTTTACTTTATTGGATGCAAATACTTTTCTAACAATATATTCCGGCCGTTTAAGTGCCGAGTCAATTTTTGAATTGAGCTTTGATGCCCAGAATCAAAGTGCTTACAATGGTACCACTTATGTAAGGCCGGAAGCCTTGCGTACTGAAGTTTTCTTTTTGGCTAGTCAACATTTAAATACTTTTTTTAAGGCAAGGCCTGATGATAAAAGAGCGATGCTGGTTGATTTTGTAAACAACGATGCCGGTATAATGCCCGATGGAAGAAGCTTGAAATATAGGGGTGAAGTAACAAAAGATAACCCTGCGTACATTATGCGTATTGCAGAAATATACTTGATAGCTGCTGAGGCAAAGGGCTTGGCAGGAGGTGGATTAACTTATCTTAATCAATTAAGGACAGATAGAGGAATGGCTAATTTGCAAACTGCTGATGTGCCGGATAATGCCAGTTTTTTACAAGCTGTACTGGATGAAAGATTAAGCGAATTAAATTTTGAAGGCCAGCGCTTTTTTGACCTGGCGAGGTATCAAAAAATAAAGGAAGTATTGGGTGTTAGCAATCAAAATGCTGTTTTCCCCATTCCACTTAGAGAGTTGAAAGCAACAAGCCAACTGGTAACGCAAAACCCGGGTTTTTAAATAATGGATTGATGTTTTGATTAAATAATAAAATAGTACCTGTTCCATATTTTACTTTTTTATAGACATGAAAAGGAAGCTGCAAAAGCAGCAATCTATTGTTTAGGTAAAGAAGGCGAAATAGTAAATTAAAATTAAAGATTGCCATTGCTTTGTATGTGACCAACTTTATCACAAAAGCATACAGGGAATTATTCAAAATTCTATATGTCACATATTTTCTTTACAGATATTTTAAAATCCGCTTTCGGTAAGGCTTTGCAGCATTGTGAGGCAGATGCGGCAAGCTTAAAAGCAAAGCAGGAAAGCAGGAGAAATTTTTTGAGCATCACCGCAAAGGCGGGTGCAGGATTATTATTGTTGCCTTCATTTTTAAGTGCTGCAAATTTTGATGCAGACAAAAAAATTATAATTATTGGCGCCGGTATGGCAGGATTAAATGCTGCATATCAATTACAGAAACTCGGAATAAAATCTACCATTTATGAAGCGGCGAACCGCACCGGTGGAAGGATGTACACTATGCAAAATGTTTTTGGTGAAAATATAACTACTGATATCGGAGGTGAATTTGTTGATACAACCCATGTAGATATAATTGCTTTAGCTAAAGAATTTGAGTTAGATATGTATGACCTTAGCAAAGATGACCTAACAAACAAAACCTTCTTTTATAACAATATAACCTATAACGAAATAGAATTGGGGGCAGCTTTGCAGCCATTTGTAAAACAAATTTTAGCCGACATCATTTCCTTGCCAGAAATAAAGAATTACACAACAGCAACAGCCATCGAAAAATTTGATCTTCAATCAGTTGCAGGGTATATAAAATCTTTGGGCATTGATGGATGGCTTTACAATTTTATATACACAGTTTTTACGAGCGAATTTGGAATTGAAGCTACTGAACAATCTGCGATGAACTTTTTAATTATGTTCGTTGCCCCTCTGGAGGCTGAAAGTAAATACCAGCTATTCGGCCACGAGCATGAGGTAATGAAAATAAAGGGTGGAAGCCAGCAACTAACTAATGCGTTATCAAAGCAATTAAAAAATACCATTCAGTTGGAGCATGAGCTTACAGGCATAAAGGCTAAAAATGATCAAACAGTCCTAAGCTTTTTACATAACGGAAAGGAAGTACAGGTAGTTGCTGATTTTGTATTATTGACGTTGGCATTTACTAAGTTAAGGCCTATTCCATTTGAGGTACCGATGCCTGCTGAAAAGAGAAAATGTATTGATGAATTGGGCTACGGCAACAGCAGTAAATTTATACTCGGCTTTAAAGAAAAACCATGGCGAAAAATGGGTAAGCAAGGCTATACTTTTACAGATGAGCCTTTTGGTACAGGATGGGATAGCAGCCAAATGCAAAGCGATACCACCGCAGCTTTCACCGTTTTTGGCGGCGGTAATTATAGTGAGGCAATCAACAATAAAAAAGAGCAGGAATTAAGCAAGGATTATATCGCTGCGCTCGATAAAATTTACCCGGGCGCACTTGCTGCTAATACTGGTAAAAACCTAAAGTTTTGCTGGCAGGGGTCGCCTGTTTCAAAGGCTGGTTATAGCTGTTATAAAGTGGGGCAGTACAGCACCATTGCCGGTTGGGAAGCTACCAATATTAACAATATTTTTTTTGCTGGAGAGCATACCAGCCGGGAGTTTCAGGGTTACATGAATGGTGCGGCCGAAACAGGCAAAAGTGCTGCTGAACAAATAGCGGCAAAAATTTTAAAATCCAAAATCATATAGCATGATGTACCAATCTATTTATCCATATACACAGCAGGTTATTGCAGAATATGCCTTGCTGAATGATAAGGAAATCGGCCATCGGTTGCAGCTGGCAAAAACTGCTTTTGCCGGTTGGAAGAATACCAGCCTTGAACAACGGGCTGCCGTATTTATGCAGGTAGCAAATATTTTAAAAAGAGACAAAGGCCTGTTGGCAATATTGATTGTGCAGGAGATGGGAAAGATAAAAGCAGAGGCTATTGGCGAGATAGAAAAATGTGCCTACGTGTGCGAATATTATGCAGAAAATGCCGCCCAATTTTTACAGGATGAAACCATGGAAGCAGGCTATAATAAAAGTATTGTCACCCACCAGCCCATTGGTGCGGTGCTGGGTATTATGCCCTGGAATTTTCCTTTTTGGCAGGTTTTTCGGTATGCTGCCCCCACTTTAATGGCGGGCAATGTTACGCTTTTAAAACATGCGCCCAATGTTTGTGGCTGTGCCTTAATGATAGAAAAAATATTTATTGAAGCCGGCGCCCCCGTTGGCGTTTTTCAAGTTTTAATTGTTGAAACCGGAGCAGTCGAAAAGTTATTGGAAGCCGATATTATACAGGCAGTTTCTTTAACAGGCAGTGAAAGAGCAGGTAGTTCTGTGGCCATGTTTGCCGGAAAAAATATTAAAAAATCTGTACTGGAATTAGGTGGTTCAGATGCTATGATCGTGTTGCCGGATGCCGATATGAAAAAGGCTGCAAAAACTGCCTTGCAATCGAGGTTGCTTAATGCAGGCCAATCCTGTATTGGTTCTAAAAGATTTATTGTTTTAAAAGATGCCATGGACGCCTTTATGCAGGAAGTATATTTGTTGTTGCCCACCTATAAACAAGGTGACCCTTTTGATGCCGCAACCACAACCGGCCCGCTTGCCCGGGTTGACCTTGCAGATAACCTTAAAAAACAAGTGCAGCAATCCATTAGTAAGGGCGCCCAGTTAAGTTTTAGTGGTGGTATGGAAGGCTGCAATTTTTCACCAGCACTATTAACAAATGTTAGCAAAGGCATGCTGGCTTTTGATGAAGAAACCTTTGGTCCAGTAGCCGCAGTAATTAGTGCTGCTAATGAAAACGAAGCGATTGATCTGGCAAATGATTCTGCGCTTGGGTTGGCGGGCAGTATCTGGACAAGCGATATCGAAAAAGGGATTGCACTGGCCCGAAAAATAAATACCGGCAGTGTTTTTATAAATGCTTTGGTAAAAAGTGATCCTAAATTACCCATTGGTGGTATAAAAAAGTCAGGCTATGGCCGCGAGTTAGGCAGGCATGGAATTTTAGAATTTGTAAATGCAAAAACAATTGCTGCGGCAGAATAATTATGAGTACTTCACAAGAGATTTTACAAAAAAGAAAAAAGTTTGTTCCCAATGCCATCGGGATATTTAATCCATCAACAGCGGCAACGGCAAGCGACAGTACAATTATTGATGCGGATGGCAATGAGCTGATAGATTTTGCTGGAGGTATCGGGGTTGTAAATGCAGGGCATTGTCCGCCACCGGTTGTAAAAGCCATTGCCGACCAGGCTGCAAAATTGATACACTGCAGTTTTAATGTGGCGAGTTATGAAGTGTATGTGCAGTTGGCAGAAAAGTTGGCAAAATTATTTCCGCATGGCGATGCTACCAAAGTTATGCTCACCAATTCAGGTGCGGAAAGTGTGGAAAATGCGGTTAAAATTGCCCGGCAATATACGGGCAGGCAAGCCATTATTTGCTTCGATGGAGCTTTTCATGGCCGCAGTATGATGGCCATGACTTTGACATCAAAAGTTGGTTATAAAATGGGCTGTGGCCCATTTGCGCCGGAGGTTTATCGCATTCCGTTCCCGGATAAATATCGTTTTGGAAAAGGCATGTCAGACAATGAATTTGCTGATAGCCAATTACAAAACCTCGAAATATTTTTTAGTACCAATGTACCGCAGCAACAGGTTGCAGCCATTATTATTGAACCGGTACAAGGGGAAGGCGGCTTTAATGTAGTACCCAAAAAATACTTGCAGGGCCTGCGGACCATCTGTTCTAAATATGGTATTTTATTAATTTTGGATGAAGTGCAGAGTGGCTTTGGGCGCACCGGTAAATGGGCTGCTTACGAACATTTTGATGTTACGCCCGATTTAAGTACCTGGGCAAAATCGATGGGCAGCGGTATGCCGATTGGTTGCGTAATTGGCAGTGCAGATATTATGGATAGTTGCCAGCCCAGTACCATTGGCGGAACTTATTTGGGTAACCCGGTTTGTTGTGCAGCATCACTTGCCACCATAAAATATATGGAAGAAATTAATATTAATGCGCTTGGCGAAAAAGTTGGAAACATTGTAAGGGAACGTTTTAATCAATTTAAAACACGCTTTGCTGCAATAGGTGATGTACGTGGCTTGGGGGCGATGATGGCCTTTGAGTTGGTAAAGGAAAATGATCCGTTTAAGCCCGATGCCGAAACTTGTAAAAAATTGATTGCCTATTGTGCTGCCAATGGCTTGATTATAATTAATGCAGGCGTTAATGGAAATGTGGTAAGGATATTAAGTCCGCTAGTTATTAGTGAAGATTTGTTAAATAAGGGATTGGATATTATAGAAGAAGGACTTCATAAAGTTATAAGTGATGAGTTATGAGTGTTTAAATTATCGATTTCAATTTATTAGTTGTTTTATACTACTTTTTGTGTTGGTTTTTTTGTTGGGAGGATTAATATTTTTTGCTGTTCGATTTTGGGATATAGCGTGAGGGATAGTAGCGGAAATACTTTTTTTGAGGAACGAAAAAAAAGATTGCAGCGGATAGCCCGGCCCTTGCCGCCTCGGCTTGGGACACGCCCAAAATTTTATAACGATTAAAATAAACGTACAATAATTAGTAAAGCTGTAACCATTAACCTGCTTTGTATTTACAGCAAGCACTTTTAAAAAATAAAAAAGTATGATAGAAGTTAAGCAATTTATAAATGGCAAGATGGCTAATGCTATCAGCAACGGAACGATGCAATTAATAAACCCTGCTACGGAGGAAGTGATTGCTGATATTTCTTTTGGGGATGGGGATGATTGTACTGCAGCTATTGATGCTGCCACCGAAGCCTTTAAAACCTGGGGTAAAACCACGCCATATTACAGAGCCGAAATATTAAAAAAAGCTGCTCAATATATGCGTGATAATGTGGTGGAATTTGCAACGGACATGGTGCACGAAAGTGGTAAGCCATTGGCCGAAGCAAAAGGCGAATGGATGGTGGCCGCTAATTTATTTGATTGGTTTGCAGAGGAAGGCAAACGTGCAAACGGCAAAACAATACCTACCAACCGCATTGATAAAAGAAGCTTTACTACATGGCAAGCCATGGGTGTAGTGGGTGTAATTACTGCCTGGAATTTTCCGGCATACAACCCGGCCCGTGCATGGGCAGCTGCGCTGGCAGCAGGTTGTACGGTTGTTGCCAAGCCATCGGAGAATACGCCTTTTACCGGTTTGCACATGGCTACAGCATTGGTGCATGCTGGTTTGCCTGAAGGCGTTTTAAATGTATTGACTGGTGACGCGGCAAGCATTGGCGATGCCATGTTGAAGCACCCGCAGTTAAAGAAAATTAGTTTTACCGGCAGCACAAGGGTTGGTAAAATATTAATGGATGGGGCATCTGCAACGCACACAAAACTTTCGTTGGAATTGGGAGGAAATGCTCCTGTAATTATTTATGATGATGTAGATGTTTCGGCATTGAGCAAGACCGCTGCATTAGCAAAATTTAGAAACAACGGACAGGTATGTATTGCCCCTCAACGATTTTATATTCATGAAAATATTTACAATCAATTTGCTGAACTGTTAAGTGCCGAAGTGGCTAAATTAAAAGTGGGCAATGGTTTTGATGACGGTGTTCAGCTTGGCCCATTAATTACTTTAAAGCAAAAACAACATGTAGCCGATCTTTTGCAAATGGCCGAAAAGGAAAATGGACAAGTTTTAACCGGCGGTAAAATGCCCGGCCATTTGGATAAAGGTTATTTTTTACAACCTGCTGTGGTGGCTAATTTAAAGCAGTCTTCTGCGCTGGCGCACAACGAAATATTTGGGCCGGTATTGCCAATTTTTTCTTTTAATACGATGGAGGAAGTAATTGAAAAAGCCAACGATACACCCTACGGATTATCTGCTTATATTTTTACCAATAATATTAAAACAGCATTAAATACTGCACAGCAACTGGCATTCGGTATGGTGGGCATTAACGAGTGGACGCCCCATGGAACAGAACTGCCTTTTGGTGGTTTTAACCAAAGCGGGCAGGGGCACGAAAGTGGCAGCGAAGGTTTATATGAATATTTAGAATTGAAATTAGTGAGTATCGGAGCGTTATAAAATCGATGAAAATTTCATTGATGAAATAAAGGTTTTTATTGTCCGGGCAGGGAAGCTATGTTCAGCTTCAGTGGCCCGTCCGAATGGCAGCTGGCGGGCGTAGTACCCTTGTACATTTTTTCTTTAATGAACTTTTATGTACGGCTTTTGGGTGTATTAAAATTGCATGTTTTTATTAATAGCAGGCATATAAAAATTAAATAGAAGTTTAAAATAATTGGGCTGGGGATACATTTTTCGTAGCATCAGGTAACACCAAAAAAATATACATGATAGCAACATATGGTGCATTGGCATTAATTCCTCCGTTGGTGGTAATTGTTTTAGCGGTAAAGCTTAAGTCTTCTTTTGAGCCTTTGCTAATAGGTTGCCTTGTTGGATTTTTAATGATTTCTTATGCAACCAATAGTAATTTCTTTAATGAATTTGTTGGCTCGCTTACAAAAATATTAAGCGATAAAGATTCTGTGTGGGTAATATTAGTGTGCGGATTATATGGGTCTTTAATTGGTTTAATGGTTAGGAGCGGCGGCACTACAAGCTTTGCTGATTGGGCGCTGACAAGGATTAAAACTAAAAAAAGTGCGCTGATGACGGGATGGCTTTTAAGCATGACCATATTTTTAGATGACTATTTAAGTGCTTTAACAGTAGGCTTAAGCATGCGAAAAATTACAGATGCACATCGGGTTCCGAGAGAGAAATTGGCTTATCTGGTCAACACCACTTCTTCGCCATTATGTGTAATTGTGCCCATTAGTACCTGGACGATTTTTGTAGGTAAAATTTTAGAAACCTCCAAAGTTGCCCCCGAAGGAAAGGGTTTGGTAACTTACTGGCACATGATACCTTTTGTTGTGTATGGTTTTGTTTCTGTATTGTTGATACCACTTTTTATCTATGGTGTTTTACCCTGGTTCGGTAAAATGAAAAAGGCAAAATTACGCGCTGAACAAACTGGTAAGTTAACAGACAATCCATTTTCGAACACTGCCGCATTAGATGTGTCGCTTTTAAACCCAACAATAAAACCAAAAGTTATTTATTTTATTTTACCCATTGTAGTGCTGATGGCAGCAACAATTTATTTTGATATCGATGCATTAAAAGGCGTAATGTTTGCGGTAGGGTTTACTTTTTTTTATTACCTGTTTACTAAGCTGGGCAATTTCAGGCAATTATCCGAAACGATATTTTCTGGTTTCAACAGTATGATTTTTGCGCTGGCTATTTTGCTGATGAGTTATATGCTTAAAGATGTAAACGATAAAATGCAATTAACGCAGTATGTTTTAAAAGGAGCAACGCCGTATTTAAATAAACAGTTTTTGCCTTTAATAGTGTTTGTTTCCTTATCGCTTATTTCTTTGGCAACCGGTGCTTCCTGGGGTTTGTATGCCGTGTCTATTCCGCTGATTGTACCCCTGGCATTGCACTTTAATTCAAATGTATTATTAAATATCGGTGCTGTTGTAAGTGCGGGTGTGTTTGGTGTAAATGCCTGCCTATATTCTGACAGTAATATTTTAACCGCACAAAGTACTGAATGCAACAACCTTGATCATGGAATATCTCAATTACCATATGCAGGGATTGCCTTTATAATTTCTTGTATTATTTACCTCATACTTGGTTATACCATTGCATAAAATGACGAAAGCTACAATACCATATTACCAGCAACTACAGCCCGCCATAGCTGTTGAGCAAATGCAGGTGCAACATACAGCGCAGTTAGAAGCCTTACAAAAAGTAATTTTTCCTTTATTGGCAGATGATGAATTGATACAGGCTGTACATTATTTAAGGCACCTGCAAATTTTTCCGGAAGGCCAATTTGTTATAACCCATGGCGAAGAAGTTATTGGAATGACCTCCACAATGCGAAGTGCTTTCAATGACAATCACCATACTTTTAAAGAGACCATTGCCGGCGGTTGGCTTACTAACCATAACCCCGATGGCGATTGGTTGTACGGGCTCGATATGGGGGTACTGCCTGCTTTTAGAGGAAAAGGTTTGGCAAGAGGCTTATACCGTGCCAGGCAAGCGTTGGTACAATCACTTAAACTTAAGGGGCAGTTTACCGTTGGTATGATGAATGGTTTTGGGGCATTGAACGGAAGCATTTCGGCACAACAATATTTTGAGGAATTAAAAGCGGGCAAAAGGACCGACCCCACACTTACTCCCCAAATGAAAATTGGTTTTGAACCTATTTCTTTAATTCCGGATTATTTAAACGACCCTACCTGCGGAGGTTTTGGGGTATTGATAAAAATGGATGCTGACAAAATAATATAAACTATAATGGAAATAAAATTGTGTACATCGGCAGAAGATATTTTAAAATGCTGGACAGTCTTGCTGGAGCTACGGCCACATTTATTGCAACCAACATTTTTAACTACCATACAACAAATGCAGCAGGAAGGTTACCAGCTCGCATTTATAGAAGAGCAGGGAAGCGCAGTGGCTGCAATAGGTTTTAGGTACCTGCAGTTTTTGTACAACGGCAAACATCTCTATATTGATGATCTTTCTACCTTACCCTCCTGCAGGGGAAAAGGTTATGGCGCTAGCCTGCTACAATATGTTGAAGCGCTTGCCCTTGCTAAAGGCTACCAATCAGTTACGCTCGACTCTGGGCATCAGCGCACAACTGCCCACCGGTTATATTTAAATGAGGGATTTAATATAGTGGCACATCATTTTTCAAAAAGTTTAAACTAGTTATCTATTAATAGAGAGATTTAATAAAGTTGTTCATCATTTTTTAAAAAATTAAATTAATTACAATGGCATTTATACAATTAAAAACAAGCTTACCCGGACCAAAAGGAATGGCTGCATTAGAGAGAAGAAAAAATTTGTTGCCGGCAGGTTTAGCAAAATCAACCGAGGTTGTTGTTGATAAGGCCGAAGGTGCTTTAATATGGGATATTGATGGTAATCAGCTGATTGATTTTGCAGGAGGTATCGGTATGATGAACATAGGGCATCGTAACGAAAACGTAGTAAATGCAATGAAGGCGCAGTTGGATAAATCGATACATACCTGCTCGCTGGTAACCACTATTGAACCTTACCTTGATTTGGCTGAATTACTGAATAGTGTAACCCCCGGTGATTTTCCTAAAAAAACTTTACTGGCATGTTCGGGCTCCGAAGCAGTAGAAAATGCAATAAATATTGCGAAGTATTATACCAAAAGAAATGCGGTGCTTTGTTTTGAAGGTGCCTACCATGGCCGTACTTTATTAACATTAAGCCTTACCAGTAAATATGCATTATTTAAAAAAGGATTTGGAACGTATGTGCCGGATATTTATCGTATTCCGGCGCCAAATTTATACAGAGGTATTGAAGGCTTAACAGATGAACAGTATACTAATTATTGCATAAAAAAATTAGACGAAGCATTTATATCACAGGTAGATCCTGACTCGTTAGCAGCCATCATTATTGAACCGGTTATGGGTGAGGGAGGCTTTATAACTATACCAGCAGCTTACCTCCACAAGTTGCGCCAGGTATGCGATAAGCATGGCATTGTTTTTATTGCCGATGAGATACAATGTGGCGCCGGGCGCACCGGAAAAATGTATGCCTGCGAGCACAGCGGCGTAATACCGGATATGGTGGTAAGTGCAAAATCTATTGGTGCAGGCATGCCGATAAGCGCATTAACAGGCAGGGCCGAAATGATGGATGCACCTCATTTAGGCGGCGTTGGCGGCACTTACGGCGGTAACCCTGTAACCTGTGTGGCAGCCATTGAATCTATAAAAATCTTACAATCTGAAAGCTTTTTAAAAAGGGTAAATGAGGTAGGCGAAATTGTTAGGGTTACCCTGGAAGGATGGAAAGAAAAGTATAAAATAATTGGCGATGTAAGAGGGATAGGTGCCATGCGGTTGGTAGAATTTGTAAAAGACAGAAGCACCAAAGAGCCCGATGTAGATGCTACGGTTGAAATAATTAAGGATGCCATTGCACACGGGTTAATTATGATACGTGCAGGTTTATTTAGTAATTGCCTGCGTTTATTGCCACCCATCGTTATAACGGATGAACAATTAGTTGAAGGATTGCAGGTGTTGGAAAATGCCATTGCAAGGGCTGATGAGAAGCGGAAATAATATAGAGAAAGTAAGAGTTGATGATGCGTAGTGCCTATTGATATAATAATTCAAAATCATTTCGACTTAAATTTTCTTTCGGCTGTAAAAAGCCTGAAGGGCTTAAATATGAATAGCCCGGGTGCAACCCGGGGTTTAAAATAAATGTAATCAATCCTGAAGAGGTTGAATAACGTAATACATTAATTTATATTCATGACGGCATGGTAGTATTTAACTGATGCCCATGGTTGAATTATGTAATGCCTGAATTTTATTCGGGTTTTATCTATCAAATCAAAACTTTATTAAACCATTCTATTGAGCAAGCTATTTATACATAATGCCAACATCCTTTCTTTTCATGATGGGTTTGATAATGATGCCAATGATACCCTTGTTATTAACGGTAATGTAATTGAAGCGGTTGGTAAAAAGCCGGAACTCGAAATGCTGATTGAGCAGGATGCCATTGTGATAGATGCTAATGGCAAAACCATCATGCCGGGGTTTAACGATTCTCATATCCACATCTGGAAAGTGGGCAACCTTAAAACTTTTATGCTCGATGTAAGGGGGGTAGAAAGTAAAGAATTAATGTTGCAAATGATAAAGGAGTATGATGAGCAAAACCCACATTTAAAATGGATTACCGCAAGGGGATTTAATGAAGCAGCCTGGGATAAAAAATCATTGCCCACAAAAATGGATCTTGATTCGGTAAGCATTACCAAGCCCATTTACCTGATAAGGACTTGTGCACATATTGCTGTTTGCAATAGTTTAGCATTGGAAATAGCAGGCGTAAATTTAGGTACAAATGTCCCCGACGGAGGTACAATTAATAGGGCAGAAAATGGTGAATTAAATGGAATTTTAACGGAGACTGCACTCGGTTTAATCGTGAATAAAATACCACAATATTCTGTTGAAGATTTAAAAATAATGATACGCGCCTGCAGGGCAGAAATGTATAGTTATGGCATTACTGCTGCAACCGACCCTGCTGCAGACCCGATGCTGATAGCTGCTTACAAAGAAATGAATGCTGCCGGCGAATTAGGGTTTCGTTTAAATATCCTACCCATTATTTTGCCGGATGGTAGCGATACGCCGTACTCCATACCCGAAAAATTCAATAGTGATTTTTTAAATATCAATACCGTAAAATTTTTTAGTGATGGTGGCCTTAGCGGAAAGACCGCAGCACTTAAACGTACCTATAAAAACAGTGATGAAAAGGGAGTATTGCGCTTAAATAAAATGCAGTTTCTGGCATTGTGCAAACAAAGTATGGAGAATGGTCTGGGTATTGCAACGCATGCCATCGGAGATGCTGCCATTGAAATGGTAATTGATGTGTACGAAGAATTAAATAAAGATTTTCCGGCATTGATAAAAAGAATAGAACATCTCGGTTTACCGGAAAAAATACAACTGAAGCGCATAGCAGCAAATAATATTGCGGCTAATATGCAGACCATATTTTTAGATGAATTGGGTAAAAACTTTATTCAATATTTGGATGAAGATTACTTACAGCAATGTTATCCTGTAAAGTCTGTTTTAGATAATAATATTTTAATGGCGCTATCTTCAGATGCCCCGGTGGTTAAAAACTTTAATCCGCTAAAGGGAATTGTTGCAGCTGTTACCCGGCAAACAAGTGAAGGGATACCCATCGCAAAAAACGAAGCCATCACCATACATGCAGCCTTTAAAGCGTACACCTGCAGTAGCGCTTTAATAAGTGGGGAGTACCGGTTTGGAACATTGCAAAAAGGCATGCTGGCAGATTTTATTATCCTTGATAAAAATCCCCTTACTTCCTCTGAGGAAGAATTAATTAAGATAAAAGTATTGGCAACTTATATTGATGGCAAGGAAGTGTGGAAATATAACGAGCATACCTCCACAGAAATAAATTGATTGTTAGTTGTATAGTTAGACTGAACTATGCCATTTTTTATTTTCTTTATAACATCATTGAAATCAGGGTTTACTTTTTAAGATATTTTAAACAGGGTACTTCTTATCCGTGCCGCCAGTTTTTTAAAAACTCCCGTAAGTTATTGAGCCAGGATCCTTGATTCAAAAATAGCCCCTGCAATATTGCCCGGTAAACCCTGAAATTTTATAGTGATGGATGATTTACCTTTTGCACAGCTCTCCGGTATAATATAGGCCTGTTCAATATATTCGCCAGGCTTATCCCCTTTTAAGTTTTCTGAGGCAATTTTTACATCATCAATAAAAATATCAAATCGCCTGTTACCCCCATTGCCCCCATTGTAAGTGTTTAACAATTTGATTACCCTGGCAGTTATTTTTGCTGTAAAATAAAACGATCCGCCATTGGCTGTATCCGGGAATGATCTTTCCATATGGTAACCAACACCTGAATTTATGTCGTTTAAAAGATGATCTTTTTCAGATTGCGGATCTCCAAAACGTATTATATCTACCGAATGCTTTTCCATATTTGTAAGTCGTAGTATTTCTTTACTTCAGTTAAAGCACAAGGTAATACCCGCTATATTATTAAGCCAGTTATTAAATTGCAAGCCAGTACTTTTAATTAAAACGAAGTAAAATTATTGCCCGGCAGTCCGTTTTATGATGCTATGAAAACCAATGCAGCTTATTTAAAAAACGCTCGCTGCGGATAGATTCCTTAACCGATGGAGGAGCAATGCAGGATTGCAGACGAAGGTACCCTTGTATGAAGGCTGCGAGCAAACATCTTTGCATATGTTAGGCTATTATTTCTCGGCATCTGCCAAAGGCCTATACCCTTTCTGCCTGTTTTTTTTTATCGCCGCATACCTTTTTTCAGGTAGGGCAAAAATCTTTCCGTTTAACTCAGGGTTATAAAAATGTATTGTAAAGCCATCAATATCGGTGGCAATTCATCTCTGATTTTTAAGGGCAATTTTACAGCTACAATGTCTGTTGTACGAAGTTTCATTTATGGTTGGAAACGTTGACGAATAAGCAATGGTTTTGTATGCGAATAAGGAGTAAAAAGTTATGGCTTAAATTATAGCCTGGTTTAAATTAATATTTATAAGGCATAGCATACAGATATGGTTCGTAAGTATGCAATTTTGTAGGTTTGAAATAATTATTCCTGAAAATAATTTTACTGCCAGAATGTTTTGTAGCAAATAACACAAATTAAAATAGGGCACTAATTTTTATCCCAAATAATACTTACAACACCATTTTCTGCAAATTAAAATTTCTATCTTTTTTATTTCATAGCATTATTATTAAAAATATTTTTTAAATTTTAAAAGCAAGCCAAACGCTTATATATATTATTATATTTATATAAAAAAAGATAATTATGTAATAATATTTAAAATATTTTTTGATTACTTACATTTTATTTAATAATAGACGTAAAAATTTAATTCTAGTTTACTTAAGTTTAAAATGTTTTGAAATTCTTTAAAATATTTTTTATAGCCTTTAGTAAAAAGGTGTAGAATTATTTAAATTAAGAATATGAATGACTATCCGTAATTAGGTGCAAGCTAACTAATTTAGTATATTTGCTATACAAATTAGCAAAATGAATATAGACAATTTTTTTTCTGAGTTTTCTACGGAGAGTGCTTGCAAACGCTACTTTAAATCACAACGTGAATCTAAAGGCATTGTTTGTAAAAAATGTGGGTGTACCCAACATTATTG
>JANXVN010000249.1 GCA_025351645.1 Ferruginibacter sp. | reverse complement strand
GCCGGATTGTATGTTTTGCAGGTACAATCTGCAAATGGTACTATTGAAAATTTTAAAGTTGTGAAAAAGTAATTGGTAAGTTTGCAATATATTAATAAATATATTGCATGTTACAAATAGCAGTAATGAAAGAGCTTTCATAAGGCTGAAAATAGGGCATAGCAAGCGGTACTCCAAAATGTTGTACAATTCACCATAGAGATGTTTAGCAGCGTTGCACTACGATTGGTCTTTTGGTAGATAGGTAAAATAATCTGAACGACGGGGATTTATTAGTTAAAATTACAAGCTGATGAAATGCAGGACGTTTTTTCAGAAACGAGTAATCCAGTTTAAAGCGCCAGGGGGATTTAGTAAACGGACAAATTTCTACCCTTATACCAAGCTTCATAGAAAAATTATCAGCGAAACTATCTGGTGTGAATACCCATACTCATAATTCTTTTCCATAAGCCTATCTTGAAGACTAAAAAAATTGTTGATAAAAGCGCTGAAAGGTTTTTACTGCATAGAATAATTATTTGTTTTGCGAAAGGCATTTAACACCTCAAATTTTTCTAAATAATTTAATATCGGAGGGCGATATGGAAATAGAGAAACTGAGCCGGCTCTTTTGTATGGACTAACAAAATGAGTTGCTTTGGGTTCAACAAATTATCGGGTAAAACCTATTGCCAGCAATTGTGCAGCACTACACATGGCTATGTGCATCTAAAACTACAAAAGCCGCCATTTACAAGTACCTTTTGTGGAAACGCTATTTATACCCTTAAAGTTGTATTATTATTCTTTCGGTTCTGATACCTTCATCACTAATAATTTTGATGAAATATTGACCGGACATTTTGGATTTTAAATTAAATGAAATTGTGTTGCCCCTGGGCCTTGTATCTATGCGAACAGTTTTTAGTTACACTTATGGATCCGTTAGCATCCATAGGTGTAACCAAAGCGGTAGTTCCTTTCAAATTACCTCACTGGCGCAGGTCTCCGTCCTTTTGCCCGCCGTTACTAATCGTCGAATTTAAGAATGCCTTAAAATAGAAAAATAGTGCTCATCCTTTTGTAAGTTTATACAAAAACATAGGAGCACTAAAAATAAGTTTACGGATAAAGACGGCATTTATTTTACAACGGCTACTGTTACCTGCTGAACGGATGTTTTTACAAGGGATTTGTACTGAGAGATATTATTGTATAGTATACGTTTTTGCCAGGCTAACCAAGGCTTGATGGTACATGCCTGGATGCTGATGACGAACCATTTGCATATGATTTGGCCCTGCAAGCCCGGCAAAAATGTTGCGTTGGTATTAAGAAATATAAAAAAATTTACCGCTATGAAATTGATAGATGCCATCATAAAAAACCTGAAAGAAAGCCGGAGGGAAAATAGCTGAACATATTTGAGGCCGAAGGCAAAAAGAGCAGCAGTAATTTCCGATTTAAGTTTTGGGAACACGAGAACCATCCCATATTACTAGATGCTGCATTGGTTTACGACCAAAGGTTGAACTACTTACATTAAAACCCTGTTACGGCAGGCTTTGTTATAGAACCGTGGCATTAGAAACTTAGCAGCGCAACAGATTATTTCACTAAAAAAAAGGGCTTACTGAAACTGATTATTTTAGAATAGTATGCAGGGCGTGAAAGAAGTAACGATTAGCAACAGGACGGAGTACTGCGCCAGTGGGGGGCGTAAGCTTTTTACGACGACGTTTGTTTGGCAATGTTCCTATCAACTCAAGAATAAAAAAGCGGAGTATCAAAAAGGAACCGTCACCATTATTCACTGAGATAAGTAAGACACAAAAGTTATTTTAGAAAGCTTCGATGTACCTGCCTTCCCGACAGAATACAATTACTCAATTTCACTTTTTGCGCATAGAACGTACCGCCAAAATGATTATATTCGTTTAACATTAAATAATTATAAAGTTGCACATGAAGTACATCATTTTATCTACTATTATTTTTTTTTAATTGATACGGATCGTTTATTTGCACAGCACAAAAATCCCGATACCTATAATATTGTATGGACAAGCCAAAGCAATAACGCTGGAGAATCCATGCCATGCGGAGGCGGTGATATTGGGTTAAATGTATGGGTTGAGAAGGGATCACTTTACGTGTACATGGCCCGCAGTGGCAGCTTTGATGAAAATAACGGGCTTATGAAAGAAGGCCGCCTGCGCCTGGATTTTACGCCAAATATTTTCGATGGTAAAAACTTTAAACAGGAATTGCATTTGCAGGAAGGTTATGTAATGGTAAGCTCAGAAAATAATGGCATTACGGCAACCGTAAAAATATGGGCAGATGTTTTTTCTCCGGTTATACATCTCGATATTAACAGCAATAAAAAAATTACCACGACAGCTGCTTATGAAAGCTGGCGTTACCGGAATAGGATACTTCAGCCAATGGAAAATTTTGCTAATTCGTGGAAGTGGGCTGCACCAAAAAACAACGTATGCCGCAAGGATGATATAGGCTTTACCGGTGATGCGGTTTTATTTTATCATCACAACACTACGGTTACTATTTTTGATACAACCGTAAGTGAGCAAGGAATGGAAGCGGTGAAAGATTCGATGTACAACCCGTTGAAAAATCTTTGCTTCGGAGGTGTATTCAGTGGCAGTAATTTTTCATCTAACGGCACGTATGAAGGCGTATACGTAGATACAGATTTCAAAGGCTGGAAATTAAAAAGTAACCAACCCTCCAGGCAACAATCTTTACAGGTATACTTCCATACAGCCCAGGTAAAGAATCTTGATGAATGGAAATTTTCAATTGATTCTTTAAAAAAATCTACTGAAAAGAATAGCGAAGCTGCTTTTAAAAATACAGTGGCGTGGTGGCAACAATTTTGGAACAGGAGTTTTGTAGTTATTAATGATGGCGATACCAATGGCATTGCCGGAGAAGCAGGCAGAAACTACCAACTGTTCCGTTACATGCTGGGCTGTAATGTAAAAGGAACCTGGCCGACAAAATTTAATGGCGGCTTATTTACCGTTGATCCGTTATTTACAGATTCAGCTGCAAAGCTCACACCCGATTTTAGAAACTGGGGCGGAGGTTTACATACTGCCCAAAATCAGCGACTGGTATATTTCCCGATGATAAAAAACGGCGATTGGGATGCCATACATGCACAGTTTAATTTTTACCTGCGCATTTTAAAAAATGCAGAACTCCGTTCAAAAGTTTACTGGAACCATAGCGGCGCCTGCTTTACAGAACAAATGGAAAATTATGGCCTACCTAACTTTGCCGAATATGGATTAGATCGCCCTGCCCTGCTTGATAAAGGTGTGGAATATAATCTATGGCTGGAATACTTATGGGATACCTCTTTAGAATTTTGCCTGATGATGCTGGAAGAACAGCGCTACACCGGCAAAGACATCAGCGATAAAATTTCTTTTATTGAAAGTTGCCTCACTTTTTTTAATGAGCATTATAAATATCTTGCTGAAAAAAGAGGTGCAAAGATTTTTGACGAAAATAATAAATTGGTTCTCTACCCGGGTTCAGGGGCAGAAACATTTAAGATGACCTATAATTCCACATCAACAATTGCCGCACTAACAACCATCACTAAACGCTTATTGGAGCTTCCTGCTGGTTATCTTAATGAAGCCGATATTAAAAAATGGAAAGAATTTTTAAAAACTATTCCGCCAATGAGTTACCAGTCATTTGATGGACATACAACTATTGCACCGGCAAAGCTTTGGGCAAGGATTAATAATGAGGAATCACCGCAATTGTACCCGGTATTTCCGTGGGGAATATTTGGCGTAGGCAAGTCGGGCCTGGATACTGCAATCAACACTTTTACCTATGATACCAGTGTAATAAAATTTAAAAATTATATTGGCTGGAAACAGGATAATATTTTTGCCGCAAGATTGGGCTTAACGAATGAAGCCTGGCGGCTAACATCTTTAAAATTAAAAAATTCGGGAAGACGGTTTCCTGCTTTCTGGGGACCGGGATTTGATTGGACACCCGACCACAATTGGGGTGGTAGTGCCATGATTGGTATGCAGGAAATGCTGATGCAGGTTGATGATAAACGCATCCTACTATTCGCTGCATGGCCAAAAAATACTGATGTACACTTCAAACTTAATGCTCCCTACAATACTACTGTTGAGGCTGAGTTAAAACATGGTGTAGTCACTTTTCTTAAAGTTGTTCCCGAAATTCGGCGCAAAGATGTAGAAGTATTGCTGAATAATTTATGATGAAACTAACGGTAGAGATTGGGCGTGCGGGTGATTGCTCTACCTATTCAATAAATTTGAAAGAATCATAACCAAAAAATATTTATTTATCGGATAATTTTCAAGGCGGGTAAAACAGGATGGTTAGGCTTAAATTCCTTACCTGCAAATGCTGCAATTGTAGCGGCTATTTGTGCCTGGTAATACTGTGCGTTGGCCTTGCTCTCTCCAACAGATTGAACCGATGAGCCTATTGCTGCTACCCAGATTTCGTTGGCTGCGACTACATCGCTGCCATGAACCCTCCACCTGCCACCATTGGCAAGGCCTTCTGCCATGATCGGTTGTAATGATTTGTGTTGGCTTATTTTTATACTGAGGTGTAGATTGTATGTATTTCCAAAGTTGTTTGATCCATGCAGCTGCCTTATTTGCTGCATCAAGATAATAATCATACTATTGTAAAGCCCGTATGAGGAAGTTATGACTCAAATAATATTATACTTACGATTATTCAGATTAATTATAAGTTGGCTATAGATTTTGTAAATTTTATATGGGAGTTACAGGCTGATCCTTTTAGCGGGGATGGCCTAATTGCTTACAATGATGGCCTTAAAGAGGTTGGCATTCAACTGGGCGTATTTCATCAAATGGAGTGTTCGTCTTTCGCGGTAGGTTTAAAAAGTAATCAATCGCTTTCACACTCACAGCAAACATTTCATTTTTATGGGAGAAGGCAACACTGAAGCCGATAGCACAAAAATATTACAGGTAAATCTTGGCCTGTTGTCACTTAAATAAAACCTACAAAAAAAATTATACACGGAGTTAAAAAATTATAGTTCCTTTCTGATCAATTTATCAATAGTATCCCGAAATGTTTCGCCAACAGGTAATTCCATTTCTTTTATAAAAATGCTGTTTTTACGAACAACAGTTATTTCTGTAATAGCCACTAAATAAGACTTATGGATTCTTATAAA
>JANXVN010000181.1 GCA_025351645.1 Ferruginibacter sp. | reverse complement strand
TTGCTGTTGTTGCCTGGCATACATTTCAGCATACTGCCCTTTTTGTTGTAATAAAGTTGCATGGTGCCCTTCTTCTACAATTTTACCATCCTCCAGCACAATTATTGTATCAAAATCAAACAAAGAAAATATGCGGTGCGTTATTATAATAGCTGTTTTCTCTTTTAAATATACATTCAGGTTATTTAAAACCTGTTTTTCAGTGCGTGCATCTACAGCACTTAAGCAATCATCAAAAATTACAATACTAGGGTTTTTTATCAATGCCCTTGCAATACTTATCCTTTGTTTTTGGCCTCCGCTTAATGTTACGCCCCGCTCGCCTATCATTGTTTGGTACCCTTCAGGAAATTGATCAATTTCTGCAGCAATATTTGCCTGCTGTGCCGCCTGTGCCACCATATCCCTTGTTGATTCTTTTAACCCAAACGCGATATTATTTTGTATAGTTTCACTAAATAAAAAAACATCCTGCGGAACGTAACTGATATTGCTGCGTAAATAGGCTGTATCAATCTGTGCTATGGGTATTCCATCATAAAGTACGCTCCCACTATCTGCATCGTACATACGTAATAAAAGCTGCGCAATAGTCGATTTACCCGAGCCTGTTTTTCCAATAATGGCAATTTTTTGGCCAGCCTTTATCTGTAAAGAAAAATCTTTTATGGCATGTATGCCCGTATGCGGATAGGTAAAATTTACATTGCTAAGCACGATACTTTTACTGAGTGATGGCTGTAACGGCATAGCGGGCAGTTGCAGCTTTGACGGCGTTTGTAAAAATTCGTTTATACGCTTTTGTGAAGCAGCTGCACGCTGTGTCATGCTAGCCGTCCACCCGATGGCGCTTACTGGAAATGTTAGTAGCTGTATATACATTACAAACTCTGCAATTACACCAATTTTGTGGTTGGCCGGGTCATGTATCACGTCAAGGGCACCAACCATAATTGTTATCAGTGTGCTGATACCAATCATTAATGACATGCTAGGGAAATAGATAGCTTCGGTTTTGGCAAGGCTTAAGGCGTTTTTTTTATAAGCCTCGCTGTTTTGCGCAAAAAATAGTAACATGGCTTTTTCTTGCACAAAAGATTTTATTACCCTTATGCCACTGTAAGATTCTTGTGCATTGGTTGTTAAATCGCTTAATAAAGCCTGTATGCGTTCGCTTTTTTTATGGATGATAGTGTTGACAAAATAAATGGTTATTGCCAAGATAGGCAGGGTGCACAGCGCTACAATAGTTAGCTTAACGCTGGCTGCCAGCATAAAATATATACTAAAGCCCAAAGTAGTAGCCAAATTTATAAAGTACATAATAGCAGGGCCAGCGTACATCCTTACCCTGCTTATATCTTCAGATATACGGCTCATCAAGTCCCCGGTACTATGGGTTTTATAAAAATTAGTATCCAGTTGCTGGTAATGGTTAAAAACCTGGTTTTTCTGGTCGTATTCTATTAACCGGCTCATTACAATAATTGTTTGCCGCATTAAAAACATAAATATGCCGCTAATTATTGCCAGCACCAGAAGCGTTATACCGCACCACAAAAATTTTTCGCCAAAAGTTTTTGCTTCTAAAGAGTTGATTATTTTATAAACAAGAAAATCGTATTCCTTTGTTTTGGTACCATTAGTGGCTTTACCCGCTGTAGCGATATCTACTTTTTGAACCACCGTATTTATAACATAACCGGTTAATTGCGGCGATAATATCCTAAAGTAATTGCTGAGTACAATAAACAATACACCTAAAAAAAGCCGTAAGCGATATTTCCAAAAATAATGATTGAGCGATGCCAGATATTTCATTACTGCAAAATTAATTCATTTTGCTGCAGGCCGCTTAATAAATTGATTAATAACCTGCGTAACTAAAGCGAAAAGTAGATAAACTGGATTCAATACTGTCAAGTTAAGGATTTAAATGTTGTCTTTACTTTACCCTAACCTTTTCCAAAGGCTACCGTTTTAGCGCAAGTAGGATAGAATTGCTGAATAAACGGATTGAAACTGCTTTGGCTGATATAGGCTAACGCATTTTATTTTTATAGGAGTAAGTAGTTTATTTGCAAATGCTGGCTATTCCTACGGCCTCAAATAGATAATGCTACAAATTTTAAATACAAGGCGTTAAGAAATCAAAAGCCTCGATGCCTTTGAGCGTGGTTGTTGTTTCCACGGATAAGTGAAGGCTTTATAAACCTGAATACTATAAGAACCCTCTTTGGAGGGCAGGGAGGCTGTATTTAATTTTTCAGCCTTTTAATTTAAGCACCGTCCGAACGGGTTTATACGGGCGGGCTTTATTTTTTTGTTGCTTTATTTTATCAAGAAAAAAAAGTAAGCAGCGACAAGCTACAATGAATAGCAACCGCACTTTGAGCATAAAACACCTAAATCGATCCGTTTTATCCGTTTTAATCCGCTTAATAGCGCTTCTATTTTCCGATATAACTGTGTGTTAAGGCCAGCCTAAAGGAGAAAAAAAGTATAAATATAACGGCATTGAACCCTATATTCCAATTTGTTTTTATCGTGTAAAATTGGCTATTAATTATTGTGGTAGTTATACAGCTTCATCTGTATATAACGAGAGCTGGTTAAATTCCTTATCGCTAAAAATTTCATTAAATATTTTTAAAGTTTTAGGGTTTTGCAACGTATCCAAATGCCGCTGGTGGTGCATGTCGGTACCTAATAAATCGGCAAGCCCATTATCTATGATGTATTTTGCGGCTTTGGCAACGGGCTTTCCATAATACCCCACTAATGATAATAGGTTAACCTGTAAAAAAAAGCCCATATCCTTCAACCTGCTAAAATCATCAAAATTATTGTGGTAAAAGTGGTACCGCTCCGGGTGCGCCATAATGGGCTTGTATCCGGCAGACATTATATCGAAAGCAATTTCGTGCAGGTTGCCAGTAGGCGAAGCAAAAGATTGCTCAGTTAAAATAATATTTTTATGTATGGTAAGTAGCGGCGAAGATTGCCTTAGTAACTGTAAAAAATAATCATCCAGCATATATTCTGCCGCGGCTGTTATTTCAATATTAATCCCTTCTGCTATGCATGCTTCTTTTAAAACATCCAGTGCCTCGTTAATAATTGCCGGCGTATTGCGGTAAAGGTCGCCTATTATATGAGGCGTAGCCACAGTTTTACGGATACCCAAATCGTATATGCCTTTCACTAATTGCAAAGAAGTCGCAATATCAGGAGAGCCATCATCTATACCAGGCAAAATATGCGAATGGATGTCAGTTGTAATTGGAAGCACTTCAATCGCAGGACTGTTGTCCTTACGCTTAAAAAAATCAAACATCGTATAAAATTAAAGCAAAAAATTATGTTTCAATGCCCTTATGTTAAGGCTTTTCTTCTTCTTTAGAGTTGGTTAATATGCGATAAAACAAACAGGTACATCCTTAACTTAACGGCAAAAATTATGTTTAATAAGTTATCTCTCTGCGAAAAAAAGTATAATAGTATTGATGCAGCTTTATAATTGGTTTTAAAATAGACACTACAAATGGAAAAGGTATCTTATTTTTTTTCATGGCCAGATAATCCCGGCGGTTAGCCCTTAAACGGATCTTCAAATTTTTATTGCTTTGCCCCCCCGCCCTCATGGTAACAATCAGTTTAGGCAGGTACACTGCGTTAATACGAAAACGATAAAGATACCTTGTCATAAATTCGTAATCAGCCGCCGTATAGTAATGCGATTCGTAACCACCCAAATCTGCAATAAGGTTGGTACGGATGTAAAATGTTGGGTGGGCAGGCATCCAGCCATAATTAAAGCGGAACCTTTTGTAAGATACTCCTTTCCAGTAACGCAATATATTTTGGTCATTTAATTGCTCAACATACACAAGGTCGCCATAAACAGCATCTACCTCCTGGTCTTTAAAGCAGGCCACTATATCTTCAATAACATTAGTGGAGGATAGTGTATCATCACTGTTTAATATGCCAATAATGTTACCGGTAGCCATTTTAATGCCTTTATTCAGCGCATCGTACATGCCTGTGTCTGCCTCGGATATCCATTTAGTAATATGGCCGTCATATTTGCGGATAATATTTATTGTACCATCTGTAGAAGCACCATCTATTACAATGTGTTCAATGTTTAGGTAAGTCTGTCCTATAACTGATTGGATGCATTCCTCCAAATACATGGCAGAGTTATAAGTTACTGTTAAGAGCGTTACTTTCATTAAGATATTGGTTTTCTTTACAAATAACAAAGTAGCCATTTTTTTTACCAAATACGGGTATTCAATAAAATAAATTATTTATATAACAATGAACGATGCTTAATGCATTTTATTTTTAAAAGTCCGCCTGATTCTTATATTGTTTTTTATGGTATGTATTACGTGCTGATTTGTTGAGGAATTAAAAAAATAAAAGTGGAGGAGAAAATGCGAAGGAGAAGTTAAGATTGAATAGGTAATGTAATGCCATGTGAGCAAGCGTACATATTATGGGCCAGCAGGGCCATAGGAGGAACCCATTATAAAATATACTGTTTAAAGTAAAATAAAAAGCTAAATACCGTTAAGTTTAGGATTTATAGGCTTCAATTTACCTAACCCTCTACAAAGGCAACAGGAAGGGTAGCAAGTGGAAAAAAATGCTGATTAAACCGAGTGAAACTGATTAGGGTGATAACTGCTGACGCCTATATTTTTTGATAGTATCTATTTCAATGCCGTTAAGTTAAGGATTTATATGTTTGTCTTTACCTCACCCTAACCCTCTCCAAAGGAGAGGAAAGGTCTTAACTT